>JABWAT010000001.1:0-300000 GCA_013360915.1 Bacteroidota bacterium | reverse complement strand
TTCTGCAGAATGACACAGACCCCGACCTGGGTTGGGATGACAGTGAAGAATCGGTTTTACTGATCATGAATGACCGGTATTTACGATTATCTGTTTTAGGCCCCTGATCGGAGTCGAAAGGCTGATCACTTCTTTAATCAGATACGGGAAAAACCGGTCTGCTTCGAGCGGTCATTGAGCGCAGTCGAAATGCAGCCACCGGGTTTTTCCGCTCGCCAATTACTGACCAGGTTCAAAGAGACTGACGACGGGCTAATCACCAATCTCCACTCACCAATCACCACTCACCAATCACCAATCACCACCCGCCAGCAGCCAATCCGGCCAGGGCACTGATTCCGATCCAGAGAATGAGGTTTACTTTGTACCTGATCAGGGCAAGAAGCGAAATGGCCATCCAGCCAACAGGAAACCAGGAAATGGAATCAGATTGAACTCCGGAAGGAAACAGGACTTCCTGACCAAGAAAGAGGGCCAGATTCAGAATCACTCCGACGACCGCCGCCGAAATAATGGTCAGGATTGCCTTCACTGCCGGATTGTCCCGGGTCCGTTCGATGACCGGTGCTCCGGCAAAAATGAAGAAAAATCCGGGAAGGAAGGTGAACCAGACCGTGGTCAGAAGGGCCAGCGTTCCGTAGACTACCGACGCGTCATGAAGATTATATCCGGCCATGAAGCCCACAAAAGCCAAAACCATGATGAGCGGACCGGGTGTGGTTTCCCCAAGGGCCAGACCATCGACCATCTGCAGAGGACTTAACCAGCCCAACTGCTGGACCGTGACTTGTGCAACGTAGGGAAGTACGGCATACGCGCCACCGAAAGTGACCAGTGCAGCCTGGGTAAAAAAGGTGGAAAGCTGAATCCAGAAACCTGATTCGGTGAATAACACCAGAAAAATCAACAACGGCATTCCCCAGAAAACCAATGTGATGGCCAATTGTCTGAGGAATCGATTGATCTGGAAACCATCTCCGGCCGGATTCGTTGCGTTCAGAAGAAAGCCGGCTTCTTCCGATTCCTGTTTTTTTGCAGAACCCGATGAGGCATGCAACAGTGCAGGTGCTTTCCATTTCAGAATCAGAGCAAACAGAGCGGCTGACAGAAGGATAAGCGGAAAGGGGACCTTCAGAAAAAACATTGCTGAAAACGACAAAACAGCGGTCACCACATGGGTGGCTGATACAAGCGACTTTGAGCCGATTTTATAAACGGCACATAGAATGATGGCCACCACGGCTGGTTTCAGTCCGGAAAAAAGAGCCTGGATCCAGGGAACCGATCCCCAGGTCACGTAGACCAGACTTAAGCCAAGCAGAATCAGAACCGAGGGAAGAATGAAGAGCATTCCGGCCGTCAGTCCGCCCTTTACACCGTGCAGCAACCAACCGATGTAAATGGCCAGTTGCTGTGCTTCGGGTCCGGGAAGCAGCATGCAATAGTTGAGTGCATGAAGAAACCGGCTGTTACTGATCCATTTGCGGCGGTCGACCAGCTCGTCATGCATGATGGAAATCTGACCTGCCGGACCTCCAAAACTGATCCAGCCAAGCTTAAACCAGAACCGGAAGGCGGCCGCATAAGTTGGATAGTCAGCCGCCTGCATGTTACAGATTTTCCACCAGCCAGTTGGTCATATAAGTAAACAGATGGTAACGGGCTTTTCCACCAGTGATGCCATGATACCGGTCCGGGTAAAACATGGTGTCAAACTGCAGTCCGTTGGCAATCAGTTCATCGGCCAGTTCCACTGCATTCTGAAAGTGCACATTGTCATCGGCCGTACCATGAACCAGAAGAAAATGGCCTTTTAATTGTTTGGCCCAGGTCAGCGTTGAAGCGGACTGATACCCTTCCGGATTCAGCTGTGGAGTCTGCATAAACCGTTCGGTGTAGATGGTGTCATAAAATTTCCAGTCGGAAACCGGTGCCACCGCAATGGCTGCTTTGAACACATCATTTCCTTTAAACAGGCTGTATGAGCTCACATAGCCCCCATAACTCCAGCCCCAGATGCCGATTCGGGTTGAATCGACCCATGACCGGCTTCCCAGCCAGCGGGCAGCCGCAATCTGATCGTCTGTTTCAATGTTGCCCAGTTTTTTGTACGTCACAGTCCTGAAATCACGACCTCTGAATCCGGTTCCGCGGTTATCGGCGCAGACAATGACATACCCCTTCTGGGTCAGATGGGCATACCAGAAATAATCCCGGATCCAGGCATTCAGAACCTGTTGAGAGCCGGGACCGCCATAAACAAACTGAAGAACCGGGTACCGTTTGGTCGAATCAAAATCCGCTGGTCTGATCATCCAGGCATTCATGGGTGTACCATCGGCTGCCGGAATGGTAAGAAACCTGACTTCGGGAAGTGAGTAGGATTTCATCGAGGACATGGGATTTTCCACCAGCGTTCTGATCTTTTCTCCCTTGAGAGAAACAAGATAAGTTTTACCAGGTTGATTGGCATGGCTGTGATTATCAATGAAATAGGGAGCATCCGGATGCAGATTTACCCGATGAAAGCCAGGGTCGCGGGTCAGACGGGTCAGTTTTCCGTCAGAGATAGTAACCTGATATAAATCACGGTTCATCGGTGATTCCCGTGCAGCTGTGAAATAAACCAGTCCGGCTTTTTCATCCACCCGCTGAACCTGATCCACTTCCCACGATCCGCTGGTCAGTTGCCTGATCATTTTTCCCGACTGATCATGAAGGTACAGGTGGTTGTAGCCATCCTTTTCTGAGCTCCAGATAAACGATCCGGAATTCAGAAAAGTGAGATTATCATTGATTTCCAGCCATGCAGGTGCTTTTTCGGTCAGAACCGTTGTCTGATTTCCGGTCCGAGGTTCCCAGATAATCAGGTCCAGTTGGTTTTGCAGGCGGTTCAGGCGCTGAACGGCCAGTTTTCCTGAAGATGAAACCCATTGAATGCGGGGAACATAGATATCCTGATCCTTACCGAGATCGACCCAACGGGTTTTTCCATCGTCGATATTGACCACTCCGATAGAAACCAGCGAGTTGGCTTCACCGGCTTTCGGATATTTGTAGTCGTTGGTTTCCGGGTAGGTTCCGGTGTAAAGTGGAATCTGAAACCGTGGAACCCGGGTCTGATCGAGCCTCCAGAAAGCAATGGAACGCGAATCCGGACTCCATTGCCAGCCATTGATCACCGAAAATTCCTCTTCATAAACCCAATCAAAATGACCATTCAGAATCTGATCGGTTCCGTCGGTGGTCAGTTGGGTAAGATTCCGTGTGGCCAGATCCATGACAAACAGATTGTGATCTCTTACAAATCCGATTTTTTTCCCGTCGGGCGAAAGTTGCACAATCTGATACTCTCCGTCATCGGATGACACCTGTCTGAAACGATTCTCCTTGCGGTCAAACAGGGCCACATACCCACCTGTTTTCAGGCTGCGGGCCGTCAGGGTTCCGGTGAAAACCAGAAACCGTCCATCGCTGGTCCACTCGTAATGGTCAATATCGAGGGCCGAATCGCGTGGCGTCTCCCGAAGTTGTTCTGCAGAAATCAGCAGAGATTCCTTTCCCGATTTCAGGTCATACCGCCAGATATCAGTCAGGCCGGTTTCCGTGTTTCTTTTCAGGAAAGAGTAGGCTGCATCACCCGGAATCCAGGTGTTACCCTTCAGAAAATCACCTCTGAATTTTCCGTGCAGAAAAATGTCTTCCAATGTGATGGGTATTTGTGCAAATACCGGTGACTGTAAAACGATAAGAAGGAAAGCAGCCAGTGTTTTCATGGTTTACCAGGGGGAAGTGTGGTTGGTTTTTTTCTGAATTTTGTATGTATAGTGGGTGGTGTTCAGTCCGGAAAGCACCAGTTTCACCGGTTTCCCCCGACGTTTCACTTCCAGGGTCAGCGTGCTGTCTGACAGGTTGCCTGCCAGCCAGGCATCCAGATTCTTGTCGGGCAGTGGATGGAAAACCGATCCGGAGAGTTTGTCTCCCAGAAAAAGTCCCGCCTTCATTGCAGGAGAGTCAGGCAGAACCTGATCGACCACCCAGTCTTCATCCACCCGTTTAAAATCCGCTCCCAGAAGGGTCCGGCTCACCGGATCGGCAGGGACTTTGATAAGTTCATAGCCTGCAGAATCGAATGCCTGCTGAAAAGGAAAAGGCTTGGTTCCATGAACATAATCGGCAAACCAGGGTGCGTAGGACTTTCCGGTGAGAAGCTTCAATCCGTTCAGAAGGTCCGATTCCTGATAGAACCGGCCTTTCACGGGGAATTCGGCAACCAGCCAGCGCATCAGGTCGCCGAGGGTTTTCTGGTGGTTCGTTTCTTTGCGGATATCGAGATCGAGAAGCAGGGCAAACAGTTCTCCCTGAGAGTAAAAGGTTACCATCCGGTTTTTATTTCCATCCGACGAATACCCATACAGCCAGGCGTCATAACTGGCATCGGCAATGGAAGTGACTGCAGTTCCCGGATTTAACTCTGACTGGCGGATGAGGCGTTCGAATTCTTCCCAATACTCTGCTTCGGTGATAAGGCCGGCCTTGTGATTCAGGTAGATATCAAAATAGGAGGTGAACCCTTCCAGAAACCAGATCAGATTGGTGTATTGCTCCTTGCTGTAGTCATACGGTTCCAGATCGGCGGGAACGAGGTATTTCACATGCCAGGCATGAAACAATTCATGAGAGGTGGTCGGGTAGGCTCGTTTCCAGTCATCAGGGTCCGGCAGATTGGTGAGGGGCCCGAGCACCATCGAGGTGCTTTTTGCATGTTCCACCCCGTGACCACTGCGGTAATCGACCAGATGGTACAGAAAATGAAAGTCGGTAAAGGGGACCACACCCTGCCAGAAATCAAGGTGGGTACGTGCCATTTTTCTGATACCCTCAGCCAGCGCATCCGGATTTCCATTCGTTTCTCCCTGAATCCAGATGTGGAAATTGATGGAATCCACGGTCACTTTGCGGTGCTGGAGGGTAGGCGAAATAATGGTGGGGGAATCGGCCAGTTCATGAAAAGAGGCAGCAGTAAAGGATTTGGGTCCTGCCGGTTTCAGGGCTGTGGCGGTTTGCCAGCCATCGGGGTGATTAATCTTCAGGAAAACGGGTTCATTCAATCGACCCGGCACATACATAAACAGATTGGATCCGTTAAAATAGATTTCCTGATCGTTGTAAAAGGTTGATCCGGCATCGAGAATCGTTGCGTAAAAGGAATAAGTAACGGTGATGGCAGAGACATTTCCGTTCGAAATTTCCCAGGTGTCCTTGTTGAGTTTCCTGATGGGCAGGGGAAGACCGGTTTCCGATGCCGCCCTGACTTCCTGTACCAGCCTCGAGTAATTCTGAATGGCATACCGGCCGGGACGCCAGGCAGGAAGTGCCACCTGCTGAGTCCCCGGCAAGGCATTCCGGATGGTCATGGTGATATCGATCAGGTGACTGTTGGGCTCCCTGAAATCCATGGTGTATTGAATGGCCGGCTGTGCAGAAAGTGACATGGCGAAAAGTGGAAAAAGAAGAAAAATCAGTCGTTTCATGTGTGGAAGATAAAAACGACGATCTGCCGATGAAAATTCCGGTGAGATTCCTGCCGGTGGATGAAGGCAATTTATAAATGGCACAGACAGAGATCTGCATTCCTGACAAATTTCATTTTCTTGGAAAGATCAGGACTGTCCAATGTTCAATCGTCTGGTCCTTGCCTTTATTTTTGCAACGAAATTTACCTTATAAGGGATGATTGTATGTCTTTTCCAGGTCAGATTAAAAAGGCAGTGGGATATTTATGTTTGTTTGTAGGGGTTATTTCTTTTCAAGTTCTGATTCCAGGATCTGGTTCTTCACAATCCCTTGCCCCTGTGGTATTTTCTCGATCCTATGACTCGTTGTTTGCTATCGGACATCAGTACTACCTTCAAAAACATTATTCAGAAGCTCGACACGTTTTCGAAGATTTGTATAAAAACAGTGATCTGGAAAAAACCGATGGATTTCTGGGCCTGTTTTATTCTCATACCCTGGCCAGACTTGGAAAAACCGAAGAGGGTTTTCTTATCCTGGCTACCTACCTTGATACATTTGATGGAACAGAAAAAGAGGTCCAGAACAAAGAATATTTTGAGTTTATGACTCCCAGGTTACGGGAGTGGTCCGGAATTTTTCCGGCAGAACCAGTGATTCTGTCCGACACGGTTCAATTCAGTCCGTATTCACAATCACCAAACATCAATCGGGCACTGAACAAATACCCTAAAGATCTTGTGAAAGAAGGCATACAAGGATGGGTGGTTTTAAAAGTCAGAATGGATGCCACAGGTAAAAAGGAAATTCTTGAAGTCCTCGAATCACCGCATGAGGCATTGTCTGAAGAGGCGATTAAGGCGATTCTGGCGAATAAAGGTACTCCTAAAATGATCCACGGATATGCCTTTCCGGTCACGCTGGAAGTCTCACTGAATTTCACCATCACAAAAAAGAAAAAGTAGGTCTGTTTGCGTCTGGATTAACCAAACTGCTGCATGGAAACACAATCAAGCTAGTTAAAATGGTGACACAATGGTGGTTGCAGATGGGGATGATTACTCAGTACGTTGAGTAATTTAACTCAGTATATTGAGTAAAGTTTGAACAGGTTGTCAGGTAACGTAACACTAACAAAAAAGTCTGAATGGCCAGACCACTATTCCGGCTTATGCGGAAATCCATCCGTACAGACATCAGCAGGCTGATATAACCTACCCGCGCACGGTCATTTTATTGCCGATGTAGACGGCGATAAACGTCATCACGGCGGCGAACAATCCCACCCAACCGTAATTTGCCAGTTTTCCGTCGGGCAGAGTGGTCACGATCAGTCCGCTTAAAAAGGCTCCCAATCCGCTGGTCAGATGCTGAATACAGGAATTGATCGCCATGAAACTGCCGCGTTGTGCCGGATTGGCACTTCCGGTGATCATGGCCATGGCTGGTACGATCCGGCCATTTACTGTGATAAAGAAAATGATTGTCACGGTCAGAATCACAAGCAGGTGAACGGGTGGCAACACGGTGATGGCCACGATCGGCACCACCGAAATCAGGGCGAATACAGTAAAGACTTTGGGTTTGCCCATCCGGTCACTTAACCGGCCCACCCACTGGCTTGAGAAAAACGTTACTGCTCCGCCAGTGAAATAGACCCAGGGAAGTTCTGCGTTGGTCATGCCGGTATTGAAGACCAGATAGGGAGCAATAAACGGAATCACTGTAAATCCGGCCAGCATCATGACGGCCATGAGCAGATAGGCTTGCTGATGGTTTTTATCTGTCAGAACCGTCCGGACAGTTTCCATTAGCCTCGGTCGATGCGGCCCCGTTTGAGGTTGAATACGGATCAGATAGATCCAGACAAAGACCAGAACAATGCCGCTTGTACCAGCAAGAATAAAAAACGGTGCGTGCCAGTCCCACAAAGTGGCAAAATACAATCCAGAGGGAACCCCGATCACGGAAGCAACCGAAAAGGCTGCCATCAGTGCACCGGTGGCGGCTCCCCGGCGTTCGTAGGGAATAATATCCCCAATGATTGAAAAGGTAACGGCTGTCAGTACCCCTCCGAAGATTCCGGTGAGAATCCGGGCCAGCAGCAACGTTTCATAATTCGGTGAAAGTCCACAGGCCAGTGTTCCGATGGTAAAGCCGGTATAAAGCAGAAGCAGGACCCGTTTCCGTTCAAATCGATCCAGAAAGAACCCGATGAGCAGACCGAACAGTCCTGCGCTGAAGGTGTAAGAAGAAACCAACAGAGAAAATTCACTGGTCCCGATGGTAAAATAATCCATAAGCCGGGGACCCAGCGGCATCATCAGGACAAAATCGAGGATATGAGTAAACTGAATAGCAGCAAGCAGAAGAATCGTTGCGCGTTCACGACCGGGTGTTAAATTGTGAGCAGAGGACAAGTGGGATCCCGATTTGGATTGGAAGTGTGTGGTTTTTTTAACTGTTAGACCTATCCCTAACAACAGTTTAACCCGAAAAAGTCCATATTTACTGTCAAATTTCGTATTTTTGGCCAACTTTATACAAAAAGGAATGATTATGTCGGTGCCTATGGCTTTCGATCCCCACTCCCCCGAGGTGATCAGTTTTCTGAAGTCCGTCGAAAATTTCAGTCAGCTAAATGATGATGACATCCGGGTAATTGCCGGATTTCTCAAAAAAACCAAATTCAAAGCCGGTGAAACGGTGTACAAGGAAGGTGATGCCGGGGGGGAAGCCTACCTGGTGGCCGCTGGTGAACTGGCCTGGGAAAAATTTGACAGGACGATCAAAATTTATTCGAAGGGCTCTCTTTTCGGAGAGTTGTCTCTGGTGGATGATCAGGCCCGGAATGGAACCGTCCGTGCGTTGACGAATGTGGAACTGTTTTCATTTTCCCGTCAGGATATCGAAACACTTGAGCAGGGAAATCCGCTGGCTTACGGCCACTTTTACCGTGAATTGGCCCGTTTTGGTACGTCGCTTGCCCGTGAAGAGGAAGATTTTTACCGGGAAATGGATGTGCTCATTATTCAGGACGGCGGGTGCGCCCCGGGTTACAACTCGGTCACGGCCTTTATCAGTCAGTTTCTGGAAGCCATGGGAAGGAAAATTTTCGTTGCAGCCGAGGGATTCCGGTCTGTGGTCAGTGGTCGTACCGAGGATTTCCGTGCATTGGTTTATTCTCCCCGTTTGTACCGTCAGTTACAACGAATTCCTGGCGTGATGTTCGCCCCGCCGCTTCGGGAGGCCCGCGGAGCCGATTTCCGGTCAGAGCGGTATGGTGATTTCAGATTGCCCGAGGTTCAGGAACAGGCTGCAAAAAATATCCTTCGCCGGAAGGTGAAGATTCTCATTGGTATTGGCGGAGACGGCACACTGAAAGGGATGAAAGCCCTGTCAAAACTGTTGCCCGATAACATTCTCATGTACTTCATCCCGGTTACCATCGACAGCGATGTGTTCGGAACCGAATGTATCGGAGAACACACCGGTGTGGAAGTGGGTGCTGAAAAGATCAGATGCTACATGGCCGATGCCCGGACCCACCATCGCTGCTACATCATTGAAATGATGGGTGCTGCCGGCGGATATCACGCTCTCCACAGTTGTCTCGGTGCCGGTGCTCACCTGGCCGTGCTTCCTTCCTCGCGTTTTGACATGAAGGAAGTGGCCGAATCCCTGAAAAACCGTGAAAATACTGTCATTGTGGTTGCTGAAGGCTATAAACAGAACGAGCGGAAGCAAAAGGGATACAAGGGAAATGCGGCCCAGTATTTCATGGAAGAATTGCAGGAAGCTGGTCTGAATGCCCGGTCAAGAGTGATTGCTGAAGGCTTCTCACGCGATATCCGCGGCGCACAGCCGAATAACATGGATATTACCCTCGCCCAACGGATGGCCCGTAAACTAATGCAAATGGTGATTCAGGGTGAAAACCGCCGGATGCCTGCTGTGCTTTCCGGTCAGGAATATTCCATCGGTTTCGATGAAATCCGCACCGACAACAGCGTTTCCACCGACCTGGCCAATCTGGCAAACCGTCTCGGTGTGAAAAACATGAACGATTACCTGCCTTATTAATCCTGGTCAGTCCGGATGGCGGCGGGAGCTGTCATCCGGACCGGGGAATGTCCTTTCACTTTGAGCGTCTGGTTCAGGTTGTTGGGTTCAACCCCATCTCAAAGCTGAGCATTCAACCACTCATTTAATTGAATCAATGGTTCATTGTCTACTGTTCTGACCGGTGTTATTTCAGGAAAACAGCCTTTCTGACCTGATGACCAATGCTGGCAGAAACCGAAATAAAATACAACCCGCTCGAAAGACCTGATTTTGGGGACCATTTTAAGGTGGTTTCACCTGCAGGAATTGCTTCATCCCAGCTTTCAACAACCTGTCCAAGTGCATTGTAAATCAGAATCTTTGCGACCTGACGGGTCGCCGAGTTGATCCGGATTGCAACCGAAGGATTAAACGGATTCGGGTAGGGATTTCCGATCTGGAGCTGAGAGGGCTGCTCATTCCTTGCAGACAGAAGGGTAGATCCCTTAATTCGTATGGTTTTCTTTCCCTTGAAGGCACGATGATAGGTTACTTCGGCTGATTCCACATCTTGGTTTGCTGGAATTTTTGCCCAACTTGTAACAAAAATTCTATTTGCAAACCTGTACGTTGAATTATCAGGACCTTTAATGGTGTCCTGATACGTCTCAGTAAATCCTTCATTAAACAGTAAGAACAGTTGATCTCCTGCACCAAGATTATCGCTTGTTCCAGTACGGTTTATGAAAATAAAAGGTATTCGTTTATCGTTTTCATCCCGAATTGTAAATGGTGTAATCTTCGATGTTATAGTTGTACCTAATAATTTTACAGCTTTTGATGTATCAACGCCTGGTTGAACTTTGAAATCAAATAATTTCATCACTCTGAGATACATATTTCCCGCGATCTTGACATGGGGAGAAAAGGATTGAAATCGGACACTGTCTGGTTCAAAATGGCTGGACTCTGAATCGAATAAATCCTCCTTCATGGCATTGTTGATTTTTGCAGACAGGCCATCCTGAATTGAAAAATATATATTCCGCTCATTAGATTGATCTGAAAAACCCGGTGTAATTACAGAATCGCCGGTAACAAGGTTTATAAAGGTCACCTGTGAATAATCAGGACCGAAAAAGTTATACTTGAGAACCCGCTCAAAGGTGATATCAAAGGAATCGGTGGGGGATAATGAGAATGGATTGGTCTCGAACTCAAAAGTGGTTAACGGGTTTTGATCCCATTCCTGTGAAAGGATGGTTCCGGTTGGTTCAATGGTTGCAATAAATGAGAATGGAATCAATTCGTCATTGGTCGGGTCAATTTTGAATTGGTACTCGTCTCCGCGGAAAGAAGAAAGATCGATGGTCAAACCGGTTTCATTTAATGGGTAAGTGCCAAGACTGATTTCCTGCCGGGTTTTCAGATCGATCAATGTGACCGAACAGGTTTCTTCGGTGCCAATATTCTTGGTGATGAGGGGGATGGTTTGATCCTGTGTGTTTTTCAGGTTCAGATTTTTCTGGTCAACCAGGAAATAAGCCAGATCGGTCGGTTCAAATTTTGCTTTCCAAAAATCAGCACCCAAATCCAGAACCTGATCAAGGATCGTTAAGGATTCGCCAAACCCAACCATGGTCACAAATTCAAGCGAGTCACCCGATTTTAAAGTAAACAGATCCGATGAAACCAATCCATCTCCATCTTCGCCACGTGAGTTGAAAATATCGCCCAGATCAATTTTCATCAGTTGAGTCCGAAGTGCTTCGTCATCCCTCAGATCAATATCGTTTGCCGGAGCGAAGTAACTGCCATATTTATACCGTGAAGGACTGATCTGACGGATACCTGTAAAGCCAGGTTTTCCGATCCAGTTCGGATTTCTTGAGTTATCGCCCGGGAAATCCCAGGAATACAAGGTTTTCGTGACCGAATCGTACTTACTCACATCATCATCATATTCCAGGGGTGAATCATCATGGCCTGTTGCCCCCACATAGTTACCCACGATGAAAGACAGCATGAATTCTGAATAATCATGGTCTGATTCATTCACGAACTTATGAACCATGAAAAACACATCCGAAACCGGTCCGAACTTTTGGGGATCGGGAAGCAGGTACCTGACTTCTGCACGGATTCCAAGTCCTTTTCTCTCAGGAACCGTTGCAACTGGAACATGATTAAACGGTGTCCGGTTAAATTCATCATCCGAATGATCATCCATTACAAAAAAGGTTTCAACAAAATCATCCTTCAATTCTATGAAGTAGTATGGAAAGTACTGAAATGGCGAGGTTGTATATCCTTTCCAATATGGCCATGTATCGGGTTGATCAGAAATTGCTACAGACGACCCGTGATGATTGTCAAAACCTGCACGAGGCTGGTAGGACCATGTCAACCCTTCGGGTGATTGTTCCTGACCCTTTGCTGGTCGGGTTGCATCATTAATTATACTGGAAAAATAGGATGAATCGGGATGTTTCGTCAGAAGAGTCTGGATAGCCGGGCTGGTAAAGTCGGTCGCGGCATTCATTTTGACCTTCATACTCGTTACAAAGGAAAGGTCTCCGTAATAGCCGTTATTCTGATGCAACCAGGCAAATCGTGGACCTGAAGAACTCGGTTGCCCAATCACTCCAGTATTGGAAAAGACAGTAAAAATGCGTCCATTCTGGATGATTCCCACCTTTTGATTTACCGGACTCCCAAAGGGTTGTCCAAAAAGTGGGGTGATTGAAAGGAGGGTGGTGAGTGTGAGGATCAGCCGCATAGAAATCTCCCGTAGATACCACAAAATATTAGGAAACCCTTATAAAGGCAAAGCGGTTCCAATCGAATGCGTGTTGTTAATCATTTTCTAACATGGGATAAATCACCTGGCGAGAGTCTGACAGGCAAAATCAACATGATCAGTCTAAGATTGTGGATACGAAAGGGATCAGATTCCGGGAAATGGCTGAATCGCTAAAAAAATCTCCTCACTGCTGCTGACTGCCGGCATAGGTGGGTGTGGCTGGCTTCGCATCCACATCCTTGTCGTCGTGAATCACCCGGAATACATCCGATTCAATGATGGTCTCTTCCGGAACAATCCTTACGGAAATGGCCATTTCTGTTCGTGCAGATCCCTTAAACACCCCACGGGTGGGTGGTACATCGGCATAATCACGCCCGTAGGCAATGACAATGTGATGATCTCCGGCCAGTTTGTTGTTGGTCGGATCCAGTCCAAGCCAGCCCAGACCCGGAAACCAGGCTTCCACCCAGGCATGACTGGCAGTATCGGGCGACTGATGATTGCTGGTGATGGCATGGTACAAATAGCCGCTCACATAGCGGCAGGGAAATCCGACACTGCGCAGCAGGGCCAGCATGATGTGAGAATAATCCTGGCAGACCCCGGCCCTCTGAGAAATGGCTTCATCGATGGGGGAGTCGAAACGGGTCGAATTCGGCAGGTATTTCAGGGCTTTGAACAATCGGTAACTGGTTTCCATGGCCAGTTCAAAGGGTTTCATCTCCCGGCTGATGGCCAGTTCGGTTTTCAGTTGTTCCAGCAAGGGTGTGGGTTCGGTAAAATCGGAGGGGATCACCCATTCGAGCAATTCGGAATCGGATACCTGTGCATCCAGATCAGCCCAGCTCAGATCAAGGACCTGCTGATCGAGTGGTTTCTGGGACTGTCTGATTCCTACGATTGATTCGGCAGTTATGACCTGCGCCCGGTGATCGTAGGGAATGTTGAAATGATGAATCCGGTTCTGATACTGATCGGAATAGGAAGAAACCGGCACGGGTGGCCAGACCGATAAACGAAAGGAAAAGCACCGCTGAATTCCCAATGAAACGGGATTCAGCCTCACTTCCGTGACATTTTCTCTGACGGGTTCTGAATAAGCAAAACGGGTCGAATGCCGGATTGTGTAAATCATGCCGTTCGTGTCTCCAGATAGTCGGGTGTCTTTTCGATGGGGTAAGTGATAAACGTCTGATAGACGGCCTTGTTGATATCCACACTGGCATCCTCGATGCGTTTCAGAAAAGCATCAATCCCATCTTTCAGAATATCCTCTCCGGTTGAAAATTCCAGGAATGATCTGATTTTTCCGGTAACTTTCCGCAGGTCACCCGTATCCTGCCGTCCCGACAGCGAAATCAGATCGGTGATGGCATAATCGACCTGCCGTGTACTGAAGGTGAGTGAGTATGGGAAATCATGATTCAGCAGCAAAAATTCGGCCATCCAGGTAAACCGGAAATCGGCGGTATAGACTTTGGAATACGGCTCAAAGGCTGAGCAGTATTTCAGAATTTCCACCTTTTCGAGGTATTGCCGGCTGTGATCCTGTGAGGGTTGCAGACGGTAAACTTTAAAATACGTCCGCAGCAGTTCCGAGGTCGCCTCCATCCGCTCCAGGTAGCGCCCAAGCCTGATAAATTGCCAGGGCTCGGAATGGCTGAGCGTGTCGTCGGCAATGCCTCTGATCTGAAATGATCGCTCTCTGATCTTTTTATAAAAGGAGGATTCTGCAAACACCGGCGTCTGGCGGGCACAATCAGCCCGAAGGTCGAGATAAAACCGGTTCAGGGTTTCCCAGAGTTCGGTACTGAGCATTTCTCTGACCTGCCGGGCGTTCTCCCGTGCTGAGGTAATGCAGGAAAGGACCGAATTGGGGTGTCTGGCATCGGCCGCAATCCGGTGATAGTATGGACGAAGGTCATCTGCCTCTGCTTCAGGTGCCGGCATGTGCAGAGCATGAATCAGACGGATGAGTCGTTCCCGGCCTTCCTGATCTCCTTCTGTCATCAGGTTCAGATTCACATCGGTCATCCGGGCGGTATGATCGGCGCGTTCCAGGTAACGGCTCATCCAGAACAGGCAATCAGCAGCACGTGACAGCATCAGACCACCTCCTCGCCCAACACCCAGGTGTCCTTGCTTCCGCCACCTTGTGATGAATTAACCACCAAAGAACCTTTTTTAAGTGCCACTCGGGTCAAACCGCCCGGCACCAGCCGCGCTGTTCCCGAATAAAGAACATACGGACGCAGATCAATATGCCTCGGTTCAATGGCTTTATCCACAAAGCAGGGAGAGGTGGAAAGTGCCAATGTTGGCTGTGCGATGTAATTCCGGGGATTGGCGGCAATCAGTTTTTTAAATTGCTCCTGTTGTTCGCGCGTACTGTGCGGTCCGATCAGCATGCCATACCCGCCACTCTCTCCGACCGCTTTTACCACCAGCTCGCCGATATGATCCATGACATACCGGTAATCATCGGGACGGTAGGGCAGAAAGGTCTGAACGTTTCCGATAATCGGTTCTTCACTCAGGTAATACCGTATCATGTCGGGGACAAAGGCATAGACGGCTTTGTCATCAGCCACACCGGTTCCAATGGCATTGGCAAGGGTCACGTTTCCGGCCCGGTAGGCATTGAACAATCCCGGGACCCCCAGAATGGAATCGGGACGAAACGTAATCGGATCCATGAAATCATCATCAATCCGGCGATAAATAACATCCACCCGCTCCAGTCCGCCCGTGGTGCGCATGTAAACGACATTGTTATGAACCACCAGGTCCTGGCCCTCCACCAATGGAATTCCCATCAGCCGGGCAAGGAACGTGTGCTCGAAAAAGGCCGAGTTAAACACACCGGGTGACAGCAGAACGACGGTTGGTTCATGCTGGCAGGCGGGTGGGGCCAGTTCCTTCAGGGTCGTCAGCAGCAGATCCCCGTAATTGTCCACCGGACGCACACCATAATCCCGGAAAAGGGAAGGAAACACCTGGCGCATGACCGACCGGCAGGTGAGCATGTAGGAAACCCCGCTGGGAACCCGCAGATTGTCTTCCAGACAATAGTACTGACCGTCTGAGTCCCTGATCAGATCGGTCCCGGTTATGGCCACATACACATCTTTGGGCACACGGATCCCCTTCATTTCCCGCCGGTAATGTTTGCAGGAATAGATCAGTTCACGTGGGATCAGTTTGTCTTTGAGGATGGTTTCATGAAGGTAGATATCTTTCAGAAACAGGTTCAATGCCCGTATCCTCTGAACCAATCCAGCCTCGAGACGCATCCATTCCGATTGCTGTATAATGCGGGGAAGCAGGTCGTAGGGAATGATCTTCTCGGTACCTTGCGAGTCTCCGTAAACCGTAAAAGTGATACCCTGATTCAGAAAGTACAGATCGGCATTCTGCTGCCGGGTCAGCAGATCATCTGCCGACATCTGATTCAGTTTATCCCATAACTCACGGTAATGAGAGCGCGGCTGCAGGCCCGGTCCAAACATTTCGTCGAAAAACCGGTCGCTCTGGTACGTGCTGAATAAATCGCGGGAAAGTGTATGATTTGAAGAAGTGGTTATCTTTTGCATTTATAAGTAAAGATAACCATGCGGATTACGAAAAAAAATAAGGGAAGCGTTTGCTTCCCCTGCTGAGGTCAGTTGCCGGTAATATCCGAGCTGAGTTTGTAAACCATGATTCGCCGGTTTCCGGTATCGGCGACGTAGAGTTTCAGAGTGCCGTAGGCAATTCCGGAAGGGTTCCTGAATTGTTTAACGCCGCTGCCCGTTCCGCCAAACGAGGTGATGACATGCTTTCTTCCAAAAACCGGAACGCCTTCTTCTCCCGAGGCAGTGAATTGAAAGACGCTGTCGAGTTTATTGTCTACCACCAGAATAAATTGGTTTTTGTCTGCAGCAACCGCAATATCGGCTGGTGATGCAAAACGGCTTTCCAGATTGCCAGACCGCCTGACAAATCCGTACATAAACCGTTTGGTTTTTGAGGTATCCTGAGAAAGGAATTTCCGGTCGTAGTCGTAAAGATCCTCAGAAGTCAATGTGAGTCCCTGTACCCGGTAAAAACTCTGACCTTCAATGCCGAAGATAAAATCCTTTGACTGACTGATGCCGTTGGATTGGGGAGGAGCCGCGTAACTGGTCAGGCTGATGGGATTAACGATGGACTTCAGACCAGCTCCGTTGGAAGGTTCCAACTGGCTGGAAAGATGTCCGATGTAATTTTGGTTTTTATCAAACTGTACAATGGTGTTGTCATATCCGCCTAATGCGGTGGCGAGGGAATTAACCGGTCCCCGTCGGGCGAGATAGAAAGAATTATCACCAAATACCGCAATACCGGCAAATGATACTTTTTCAGCATCTGAAAGTCCCGATCCGGATGGATTGAAATAGTACGGATGAATAATCCGCTTCTGAATGCGTGTGGTGGTTGTTAACACTTGCCTGCTTGAAGTCATATCCAGATAAAAGACGGCCGGAAGGTTGTAAACCCGGTTATTAATGGTGGTATCGAACCGGCCTGCCACAAACAGGTTTAACCGTCGGTCCATTCCGAGTTTTGTGGGTGATTTCAGACCAGACCATGATCCAAGCTGTTTGCCATTTTCATCGAATTGATATACGGTCCCGGCCAGTTCATCTGCCACATAGATCAGACGGTCAAAACCGACCATCACATCGACCGGTTTGTTAAACGGCCCGGGCCAGACGGCCACGTTAACCCACTCAATGGCAGGAACCGATCCCGAATTGCGGCTTTCATCACGGGCTTTTCTTATATCCTCAATGTCATCGCCTTCCTTTTCGCCAAGGGAACAGGAGGTCAGGAAGAGGCCTGAGAGCAGAAGGTGGAACCAGAATTTCATCGCAGGTCTCCTTGTGGAAGGCTCATGCTCAGGCTGAGCCGATGGGCCAGACCCAATGGTGAAATGTGAGTGGCTGCATAGTCGAACCGGATATCGAAGGACAACAATTCCCGGCGAAATCCGAGACCGAAGGAGGGAATGCTTTGTTCTTCAACATTGAGTTTCAGTCCGGAGCGAAGGAAGAGCAGATCCATGAAACCGTACTCTGCACCGATTGCGTAATTCTCGGCCCCATCGTTCGGGTGATTGAGCTGGGCGGCACCCAGAATCTGGTGAATGTCATCCTGATAAATCATGGTTGACATTCCGATTCTGAAATTGCTCGGTGCCTGATAGTCCTGAAAACGACTGACCGGATCACCATCGGGAGGTGTAACCGTTCCTTCCGGTTTATAACGACCCCCGAAATTCATGAGGGCAATGGCGAGACGGGTTCCACGGTTATCATCCATCAGATAGGTCATACCCAGATCCAGCGTGTAGGCCGTGTAGCTGACTTCGGCCAATTGTTCTCTGATCAGTTTTCCGGTCAGTCCGAATGTGAACTGCTGGGTCATCTGACGTGCGTAGGTAACCCCGGCTGCCAGATCGTAATAGTTGAATTTTTCTCCGGTTCCGAATGGCTGGAAAGTGGTCCGTCGTTCCATCGGGTCGGTGGAAAGGTAATTAAATGAGAAACCGAAACTGCCAATCTCTTCCCATTGAAAAACAGTGGCCAGAGCAGTCTGATAGATATCGGCATACCAGCGGTTGTATGAGAAACTGGTCGAGGCGGTAGGCAGCCAGGCAATGTGCGCCGGATTCCAGAACAGCGTATTGGCATCCGCAGAAACCGAAACCCCGGTTTCTGCCATGGCGGCTTCACGGGCGCCGATGCCGATTTTCAGAAACTGAAAGGAACTGGTGGCAACCCGGTTCGATCCCAGATCACCAAAGAGCTGTGCAAACAAAGGGGTCGTCAGAAGACTGAAGCAAAAAACAAGGAAAATGGGTTTCATGCTCATAACTCCACCGACAGACCAGCCACAATGTGGCGTTGAGGAAGATAGCGGGCCGGATTAAACGGATTGACGTTGGTGTATAACGGGTGCGGATTCAATGGATCAATACTGGGATACGGATCACCGGCTTCGTAGGCCGTTCCCGTCAGCGGGTTGATGATGGTGGCGTTCTTGTTGTCGAACAGGTTTGTCACCTTTACACTCAGAACCATTCTGACTGTGCCTACCGGAATGGTGCGCCGGGCTCCCAGATCGGACCAGAACCACCATTCACCGATTTGTGAGTACCGGTCAGTTGGAAGGGTGGTGTAAGTCTGAAGTCCGGTGGTATTGTCAATCCCCGTGGGGGTCAGTTTATCATACCGTTTTCCAGACTGAAGATTGGCCGACAGGTTCAGATTCCAGTTTTTGGCCAGAATACCCCACCAGCCATCGATTTCAGAAGGAGTTTGCCAGGTCAGATTGGTTTTGAACATCCATGGGCGATCCCAGGGCAGGAAGGTTTCCTTGGTGGTGATTTCGTCGCGTTTCCGTGTGCTGAAATCAGAGAAATCCGATGATTTGGCCGATGCCTGCTGATAGGAAACCGAGGAATTGAGACGCAGATCCTTGGTGATCCGGGTCAGATAGGTGACTTCCATTCCCAGAATCTTCGCATAATCATCGTTTTTGTAAGTATAATAATATTGGTTGTTATACTGAATTTCCTGATCACCTGTGGTGGTGATATAATCAAATTTATCCTTGGTGAAGGCGACCACAGTCAGGGCATCGTTGGCTGTGATCTGATTCCGGATTCCCAATTCGTATTCGACGGTGGTTTCAGGCTTCAGGGTCGGATTTCCCCGGCGGTCGCCACGCAGTCTCGACACATCGGTTTCATCTATCCGGGAATACAGCTGATAAGCCTGTGGCCAGGCAATGGAGTGTCCGTAATTAAAGAAGAGCATCTGGTTATCCGAAACCGGGAAGGAGACCTTTACCTTTGGCAGGGCCCGCATCCAGACCGAGGTTCCGGCCAGGCTGATGGTTTCCTTTTTATATTTCGAAACGAAGGCCGGAGCTATGGGGAATGAATTATTCTTTGCAAAGATCAGATCGTCGGCAAAGGTACCTGGATAGAAATAGGACATACGCAGACCAATGCTTCCGATAAATCCCTTTTCGCTGACCCGGTAGGACGCATAAATGCCACCATTTTGCGGAGACACTTTCCAGAATTCAGATGAATAACCCAATCTCGTGGTGGGTTCACCGGTGCGGACCGGGGCGCCAATCCAGGGGGATTGAACGTCGACCCACTGATAGGTAGAAAAAATATGCTCAACTCCGGTCTGGAAAACCACTCGCTGATCCTGCCAGGTGTAATCAGCTTTCAGGGTGTATTCCTCGGCCCAGTGATCGTGCCAGGTGGTCGAAATACCCTTGTTATATAATCCGGCGGTGGTTGGGTCTCCCTGGACCACATACCGGATGTCCGGAGTGGATCCGCTCCAGTAGGAAATGGGATCGGTAATAATGCTTTCGGGATTGTAATCCTCGCTCAGCGAATCGGGACGCCAGGGACGACCATTGGCATCGGCTCTTAATTTCGAAAAGACGCGTGCCACGCGGAAATCGACATAATCATTGGTGGAAAGGGTCTGTGTGTAACCAAGAATCATCTGATTCAGGTCACTGGTAAAGGTGGTCGCCTGATCGGGAATCAAAGAAAAGGAATACTGATATCCGGGCCTCAGATCACCGGTGAGGGAAATGAACCGGAGCATGTTTGCGTTCTGGTTAATATTCACAGACCGGCGGTAACTGTAAAACCATTTGCGTGTGGGCTGAGGTTTCCAGGTGATTTTTACAGAACCCGACCAGCGGTTATCCTGCTTGGGAGCCAGACTGGTTTCGTTATCAAACAGGGAAGAATACAACTGGCGGGCCGGTTTTTTGGTAAACTCATCGCTGCCCGAGTAAGAGAAGTTTGTGTAATAAGTCAGTTCTCCGGCATCGGTTCCGGCCAGCTTTGCCAGATGGGTCAGAGGGGTGAGCGGACCGCTGAGCGTTCCATCCCAGGAATCATAATTCCACGACCAGTCATAATCATTATCGCCATCGGTGAAGTAGTCACGCTGATGGTTGATTTTAAGCCGGTGATCCTTACCGCCTTCCTTCGTCTTTACCGAGATGAATCCGCTGGTAGCCCCCGATTCAGCCCCGATACCACCAGTCACCACATCCACGGCATCAATGTCATCCAGATTCAGATCCAGACCGAAGCCGGTTCCTGCCAGCGGATCTTTTGCTGAAACCCCATCGACATAGTATCCGGTCTCATACGGCTTTCCTCCGCGAACATAAATACCGTCCACGGTCTGAACGATACCAGCCTGATTTCCGGCCACCTGCTGAATATTCTGAAGAGGTGTGGCAGCCAGATCTTCTGCTTTAACCGAAACCGCCGAGTTTGCCTGCTCAATGTCGAATATGGGCTTTTCACCAATGACCAGCACCTCCTGATCGAGTGAAAGTTCTTCGACCGGAAGGTTGAAATTCAGACGGGTATCCTTACCGGCCACCACTTTGACTCCGGTCTGAAGAATCTTTTTATACCCGACATAGGACGCCTGAACGTTGTATTCACCCGGGGTGATATGGTCGATTTTAAAATTCCCGTCATAGTCGGTGGCAGCACCGTAATAAGTCCCTTTCAGGGTGATGTTAACCCCGATCAGAGCCTCTTTTGTGTCCTTATCACGAACGGTTCCGCTGATGGAACCCGACTGGGCCGAAGCCACTGCCGGCAGAATTATGAGAAGGAGGGGAAGAATCCACCGTTTCATGGCCGCCTCCTTGAAGAGGGTCGTTCAAATTCAACCGACAGAATTTTCGATAATATCTCCGTGGCCGGATTCACATAGGTTTTTCCACCCTCTGATTTCGGATAGGTTTCTCCCGGTGGAATCCGCGTCAGGAAGGTGATGGGAACCGTGGTAAAAACCAGATTCCGGTTCAGATTCTCAATCATAACAACAGGGGTTCCAAAGCCGCCATACCGTGATTTACTGAGTGGCCAGGTGTCCTGTGACTGAGGAACATCGTGCCGGTAAAGTACAATGGCCTGTGAGGAGGGGACAAATGTGTAAAACGATTGCGAAATAAAGGCTTGTGATCCCAATCGTTGAGGAAGGGAGTTAAAAAAAACAGGATCTGGCAAATTGGCCGGGGGATAGGTGCCAACAGAATCCCGGACGATGTAACGATTGGACCGGAAAAAGGAAGCAAATCCGTTCCGTGTGGTACCGTTGTCGAAATAATAAGTCTGATTCACCGAGTCAATGGGCAGGAACCGCAATCCTTCCAGATCCAGGGCGTTTTCCGATCCGCTGAAACCGAACCGCACAAAGGCTTTTCCACCGGCATTCAGATAAGATGGAATCACCGACTGAGCCAGGTTAACGGCCGGGTCCGTCATACCATACCAGATCAGTTTCCGGTAGGCGAACACGGTTGCACGGATAAGTGTGTTTCTGATTCCCTTGCTGATGGTTTGCGAAAAGTCCGGATTTTGCAAAGCAACCAGATCCGGATTGCTGTAATAGCCACCCACACCGCCCGATGGTGTACGTTTCAGAACGGAGCGCAGCGAATCTCCGTCTCCCAGTTCATGTGCCCGGATGATCAGAAGCTGGCCCGCATTGGCCGAGGCATTGACCCGCCAGATCTTCCCGCTTCCCTTGGCTGGCATCGATACAATCGGTGAGTGGGCATCGGTGTTATCAACCAACCGGTAGTACAACACATTATTCGCGTTAAGGGCCAGGTTTTTGATTTTCGTCCCGGTCGGCTTCAGGTCGGAACCGAGGAAAATGGAGGCTTCGGTGGTGTCACCCGATACTGAAAGGTCTGCAATCAGCGTGACAAGCCCTGGTTTGGCAGGCAGACTGACCCAATTTGCACCGGTTGTATCATTCAGTGCAATCTCAGCCCGGTTCAGCGTCTGAACGCCATCGGCATCGGTTCCATCCAGTGCAAAAGTGGCTACCGGCAGCGTAACGGCAGGAATGTCTGACTCATCCTGAAACCGGGCAACCGGAGGGGTGTTTTTGATCCGGATGGCAAATCCGGCAGGGGTCGGATCGATCAATCCGATATCAGTAAAGGGTTCACCAGATGAAAAAAGTCCATCCGAATTCTGATCGGTGAAGGGTTCACCTCCAATGTTTTTACCGAGGTAAAGCACCGAGGAGTTATACTTGCCATCACCGCTGGCATCGGCTGCCGCAGCAAACAATCTGGTGATGATGGTGTCTTTTCCCAGTGTCGGAACGATGACCTTGACCGACCGTTCTGTGGTGAATTGCCAGGTGGCCATCGAATCCACTGAATAGAAATAGCCAGCCACTTCACCATCCGGATCATCGCCACTCCAGAACAGGGTAATCTCCGAGATGGAAATCACCGTGTTTACGTCGGTGGTATCGAGGAAGAGGGTGGTTTCCGGTGGCAGATTGCAGGTCGGATTATCCAGCAGCGGTTCTTTACACGAACTGACTGCCAGTAAAAGGATTGCAAAACCGGCAAACCGGATGAAAGGGTGGTTCTTTATCATGGGAAAAGGTCCAGCCGGATACAGACCCGGCTGGTTTACATTTCTGGTTTCCTTATTTGATCATCATCATTTTCCGGGTGGCCATGACCCGGTTGTCTGCTTTCAGCTGATAGAAATACAATCCGCTGGACAGACCTGCTCCGTTAAAGGTAACCACCTGATTGGTGTTGGCTGCAATTTGTTTGTTGACCAGTGTGGTCACGCGCTGACCAAGCAGGTTAAACACTTCGATGGTGACCGTGGAGGTAACAGGAACCCTGAACCGGATGGTGGTCGATGGGTTGAACGGATTTGGATAGTTTTGTGACAGTTCAAATGCACCCGGATTTTCATCACGAACCGAAATTCCTGAGTTGAATCCGAAATCGGCTGAATCACGCGGCTGAAGTGAATATGACAGGAAAAAGGCATCCACAATACCGCTCAGGGTCTCGAATTTCTGGCCGAGGGTGAACAAATCCTTTAGTGAATCTGCCTTGGTCAGGGTATAATCCACATTCAGGGTATTGATGAAGGGAAGAATGTGGTTGTTCCGGTTGGCTTTATCATCAATCGTCAGACCTGAAATAGCAGATTCATTTTCACTGACCAGAATTTCTCCGCGGCTTTTTCCATCGGTGGCAATGTTCGAGTTGGTATTAATCACGTAAACATTGGCAAGAGAGACCAGAACGCTTTCAAAGGCCTCGGAAAGGGAGCCACCATTCATAATGTCGGAAGAGGCAACCGGAGTGGCTGCAGGCAGGGGAACTCCGCGATCGAGTACAGTGAAGTCGGCCGTGGTGAAATACCGGATCTGGGTTTTACCGCTGAATTCGTCTACCGTTCCGGTTACCCGGACGAGATCTCCCACTTCAAACGAATCGGTTCGTGCACCAAAAATCTGGATTCCGCTCCAGGGACCGGTTCCATTCTGTAAGTACACATCCCCGATCAGGCGGCGGGTCGAGGTAACCACACCTTCAACAGTCAGTGTATCGCCTTTGAAAAGCGATTCGGTATCCGACCGGCGGGAAAACTGAATGGTTCCGATGGATGGTGCATCGGTTAACACCCAGAATGCATAATTATCAACCGTAGGTTGACGGGTGGTAGAATTGCCATTGTCGGTGGCAGTCAGGTAAAACTCCACAAACGCACTGTCTTCAGTAACAGCAGGAATGATGGCGGAATAATCGTTTCCGGTGCCTTTTACCGCCAGGACTTCTGTGAAATCATCGCTGATGCTGGTACGGTAATTCATAGCCACCTTGGTCAGGGTTCCATCATTGTCACCCACCGAGAAGGTAATGGTGGTTGCCTCGTTTGGTGCGTAGTATTTCCTGGATTTGGTCCAGGTGCTGATCGTAGGAGGCATGTTGGGCGCTACAAACACCCAATCAGAGTTAATCGGATTAATACCATACATGCCGTTCGAATTGTAGGTGCTGATATATCCCTGAATGGAGTCCAGACGGGCGTTGACCGGGGCAATGGGTTTGCCGCTTGGCCAGAGACCCTGATCCGAACGGAAACGGTTGGCCTGATTGTCGACGGCAAATACGTTGTTCGACCCATCCTGAATAAAAATTTCTGCTTCACCATTGTTTTTAATCAGACCCGTTACAGTCACATTGGTTAAGGAAACAGGGGCCGATTCGTAAGGTTCACCCGTCACCAGTTGCTGGGTGGTGGTAACGTTATTCACCCAGGTTCCGACATTGAAGGTGGCTATGGGCAGAGAAATGGTTTTCGGATACTCGGATAAATCGACCTGATCAATCACTTCCACGATGTTGGTGTAGACAGTGACGCCGCCCTCTTTTCTTCCTTTCAGCAATTCAAATTGGGTGGATTTGAGAAATTCACGAACACGGCCGGTCAGCTTCACAATCATACCGGGTTCAAGCTGACCCAGTTTGAGCGGATCTTTCGGGGTAAAGGAGGAATCGAGATCGGTGGCAACATTGATGCAGTTCCATGCAAAATCACGTGTGCGTAGAAAAGTGGTGTCTGCCACATTAAACCGCACAATGGTTGGACTGGATGAACTGTAATAGGTTCGTTTTCCATCGGCCTGATAGGGGGCTTCCAGAACGACGGCCACAATGGAAATGGTATCTGAATAGCTATCCTGGGTGGCAATGAGTGGTGATAAATCCTTCTTTGCAAGCAGGTCGGCTTCGCTGCGGAATTGGGTTTCGTAGACCGATTTAACGGGGTATTGGGCATAGGCACCCAGTGCAAGGCTGCTGAGAGCAACCAGGGTTAGTACCAGTTTCTTCATGGTTGATTCCTGTTTATTGATAAAATAGAGATTAATTAATGATGACAAATTTGCCGGTTTTCACGTCTCCGCTGTCTTTGTCCTCAACAGTAAAGAGATACAGACCTGAGGCAATGTTCTGGTTTCCCGTCGAGACCAGATTCCAGCCATATTCTCCACCGGTAAAAGTGGCTTGCCAGTTACCCGAGGTCCGGGCACCAAACGTATCGAACCACTTGGTCCTGTTGCCCGAATCGGGGGTTCCGTCGTGATCAAAGGAAAAAACCTTGTCTCCCGAAATCGTGAAAATGGTGACTGTGGCCTTCGATGGCAGATTCGCAAACTGAATCCGATGGTTCACATCACCAGCTCCGTCCCATCTGGCTTTTACATAGAACGGATTCGGGTAGACAAACGGATCACCATTTACAAATTTTTCATTCGGCATGGTTCCCGGGAAAGCGGGAAGGGAACTGGCCCGAACCGGTGATTCCAGTGGAGGAATACGTTTGACTTCATCTCCCCGGTCGAAGGCCGTTACAGCGAAATTGTACATCCATCCGTTTTTTAAACCGGGAAAATCATACCGGTAATGATAACGGGTGGTATCTCCTTCAAAGGTGACAGGCGAAGCGGTCAGATTCGAGAAAGCGCCCGATGTTTCCAATCCGGTATTGAATCCCCATGGATTTCCGGCCAGATCAAATTGGGCAACCAGTTTCAGCTGATCGTTCAGACTGCGGGTCAGATCGAGTTCATCGCCCAGATCGGTTTTAAAAATCCGGTATCCTTCAAAATCCCTCAGGTTCGAAATGGGATCTACTGATTGTTCCGAGGCCTTCGTCCAGTACAGGCTGACCATCCGGTCGCCCGGAACCACTTTGATTCTAGGGGAATTGGGAGGGGTTGGAACAATGTACCGGTTCAAAATTCCATTGTTATTGGCATCCTCACCCGGATCGAGAACCCCATTGTTGTTAACATCCTCGCCCTGAAAGGTGCTCCGGGCCCAGCCAATATTGGTGATCAGGTCGACTTTCTGTTCGGGTTTGTCCAGGGCCGCAGCTTCAAAACCGGTTTTTTTTGCGCAAACAATTGCAAATACAACCTCGAAAGATTCTCCGGGTGCAACAGAGGCAAGCGGGCCGGCTGCCATCATGGCCGAGCGGTTACCTGCCTTGGTGTATTTGACCTGTATATCTGCTTCCGTCATGCTGGTCGACATTCGCAGGTAACGTTCAGCATCATTGATGGGGGAAAGGGAGGCCGGATCTGCGCCGCGGAATCCCCAGTATTGATAATTCAGTTTGTGCCCGGGATCGGTTTTGCGGTTGATCAGTTGATTCTGATAAAACGTTCCAAGGTAACTCAAGGCCACATAACTGTCGGTGAAACCAATATCTCCATTGGCATCAAAGGCATATTGGGAGGCCAGACTGTCAATTACACCGTTTCCATGTGCACTGAAAAATGCAGATCCGCGCGGTGCCGTTACTTTGACGTTTCTTACCACAAAATCAGTCCAGATTCCGGTGTAAACATCTCTCAGTGTATCGGCTGATTCGTTGGTGATGTGGTAGGTGACAATTACAAAAAAATCAGTGAAGGCAAATGACCATGCATAAGATTCCTGCCGTACAGCCAGCCCGATGGGTTTGGTGTGATTGGTGATCGGTGTGTTCGGACCGGGAATGGTGACTCGTCTGTCAGTATACCAGGTGACAAAATCCTGATGAGAAATTGCAAGCGGACTGGCAAAACGGGAATCCTGTAAACTGGATCTCTCAACAATCTGTGTATTAATGGTATCGACGGTGAATTCATATCCCTCGTCACCTGCCCCATAACCATTTGCATCTTCGCCGGCAGCAGCAGTTGATACCCGGGCTTCCGATCCCACCCGGGCTCCTACCCACAGTCCTCCCTCAAAAATATGCTCGATTCCCGAACCAAGAGGGTATTCAAGTGAGGGCATCCCCTTCTGAAAATTTGCATTGAAGGCATTGCCAAAAACACCCGTGTTGCTGAAGCTGACTCCGATGTTTCCTGTACTGGTCGCTTTTTGGGTAAACAGATCCTGTGAAAAACCGGTCGTGCTGCCGGTGAACAGACAGAGGGCGATGAACAGGAATCTGGTCATTCCTGAATGGATGGTGCGTTGGGTCATGGTTTAAATGTTATTAGCGCCGAAATTAACCCCGAAGCCCGACTGATGCAAAGACAATCCCGTCCGTTACTGTTAAAATACAGTTAACAAGCTAACGATCCTTCAGCCAGCCAAAGTGATAGGCGGCAATCTGACCTGCAGAAAGACCACCATCATTCAATGGAATTTGCTGGGGAACAAATACCTTAAAACCACTTTTTTCCAACCGGTCGATGGTGAGGGAAAGCAGCAATTGATTCTGAAAACAGCCACCGGTCAGCAATATCTGACTGACCCCCTGCTGTTGTGCCACAGAATGAATCATGTCGGTAAGAGTCAGGTGAAACCGATACCCGATTTCACCAACCGGTACTCCTTTCAGATGATCCGACACTGCCGATCGGATGAGGGGACGCCAATCCAGAAAGGTGGGATTTGATCCGAGCCACTGCCACGGATAAGGAGCTGCTTCCGATTCCCGTGAGTGAAACTCCAGCGCCATGGCTGCCTGACCTTCGAAGGAATTTCGGAACGACAGCCCCAGGCAGGCAGAAAGTCCGTCGAATACCCGGCCTGCACTTGAACATTGAACCGAAGGTCTTCCAAGTAACTGCCGGTAAATGGCAAGGTCGGTTTTCTTTACCGGCCATTCCGAAATCAACTGTTCCATTTCTGGTTCTGTATTTCCGAATGAAGCCGAAAGCAGGGAAAGCCCGGGTTTCCAGACGTCGCGCGCAGCCGAATCGCCACCAGGAAGCGGAAAGGGAAGAAACCGCCCGATGTGTTTGAAATCATGATCATTGGTCTGCACCATTTCACTGCCGGCAATGCTTCCATCCTCTGCCAGCCCGGTTCCATCCCAGGAGAACCCGAGTGCGGGGCCCCGAATGCCATATTCAAGCCGGCAGGCAGCCAGATGGGAAATGTGATGCTGAACGGAACTCTGTTTTCCGGTTTGGTTCAGGGCCGTACGTGTCGATGGATAGTCCGGATGCAGATCGCTGATCCAGACGGTTGGTTTCAGATCATACAGATTTCCGATGTCATTCAGTACGGCCTGATGATGATGTATGGCCTCTTCGGTGGATAAATCACCAATATGCTGACTGATGAGGATTTTTTCCCCGGTGTGCAGAGCCACGGTATTTTTCAGAAATCCACCGGTGGCCGCAACGGTCTCTCCGGTGGTTCCAGGAAGTTGAAAGGGAATCGGAGCATATCCCCGTGCACGCCGCATCACCAGGGTCCGGTTGCCCACAACCCTGACCACCGAATCATCCACAGGACGTTTGATAGGCCGGTTGTGTATCAGGAATACATCGGCAATGTCGCCAAGACGGTCGAGTGCCTCCTGATTATCCGTACAAATGGGTTCATCGCTCCGGTTGCCGCTCGTGGCAACAAGCGGCCGGCCAGCCAGGCGCATGATCAGGTGATGAAGCGGGGTGTAAGGAAGCATCACCCCCAGTGTCGGATTTCCCGGATTGACCCATTTGCTGATCGGGTTTTTCTCTTTAGCCGGAAGCAGAACAATCGGTGAGGACTGACTGGTCAGCAAAGGCCGGGCAACCTCGTTGCAGACTACCACTTTATCAATCCAGGTGTCGTCGGGCAGCATGACTGCAAAGGGTTTTTCCTCGCGGTGTTTTCGCTGACGAAGCAACTGCACCGCTGCGTCTGACGTTGCATCGCACAATAACTGAAATCCGCCCAGACCTTTTACTGCAGCCAGGCTTCCGTTCAGAATCAATCTGCAAACCTCTTCGATGGCCTTTTGACCGGTTTGGATTGGTTCTCCTTTTTGTGTGACCAGAGTTACCGATGGTCCGCACACCGGACAGGCCACCGGCTGGGCATGAAAACGCCGGTTCATCGGGTTGTGGTACTCGGCAAAACAATCCGGACAAAGGGGAAACGTTTTCATTGTGGTACGGGGCCGGTCGTATGGCAAGGCCTCAATAATGGAGAAACGCGGTCCGCAGGCTGTACAGTTGATGAACGGATACAGATAACGCCGGTCGGCCGGATCAAACAGTTCTTTCAGACAATCCGGACATGTGGCCAGATCTGGAGTGATATCAGCTTCAGGAGGGAATCCGCCCGGACTTTCTGCGATGATGAAGGTGGTCAACCCGGTGGCAGGAAGAGTCGTTTCATACCAACCGGTGATGGCGGCATGAGGAGGAAGCTGAGTTCTGAGTCGGTGTGAAAACTGATCTAACTGGTTGGGGTGTCCTTCAAGGGCCATAAATACCCCGGGACCAAAATTGTAGACGTAACCGGTTAGCTCACAGGCATAGGCCAGCTGGTAGACCAACGGCCGGAATCCAACTCCCTGAACCCGTCCCCTGACGGTGATTTCCTTCCGGATGGTAGTCAGGGTGCCCATGGATGGGTCCGGTCAGATAAAGAACCAGAAAAGTCCCACCACAACGGCAGAAAGCGAGCAGGTCACCATAAACCCGGAAATCCACCTGGGTCCGGCAAGCTGAAACCGGTGGGCGATCAGACCGGTGAGTCCTCCGAAACCCGACATGGCTGCCAGTGTTCCGACTGTGAAGGCGGTCAGGTACAGAATAACACTAACGGTATCTGGGAAAGCCAGGGCAGGGAGTATTCCGAAAAGATGGGAACTGCCGGCCAGACCATGGATAATCCCGACTCCGACGGCAGTGTGGGCCAGACGGTGCTGATGGTGACTGGTATTACCGACATGCACATGCAGATGTTCATGGTCATGACCCGGGTGATCATGGGAATGCCGGTGGATGGTGGTTTTTCTCAGGGTCAGAAGTCCCCATGCACCAATTCCGATGAGAACGATGGCAACCAGTTTTTCATTCACCGAACTGATCAGCTCAATATCAAGCCATTCCCTGAACATCAGGGCAAGAATTCCAATTACCAGAACGCCGGTGGAATGCCCAAAACCCCAGCGAAGTCCGGTCAGCCAGCCCTTGCGGTTTGCATTTGCACTGAGTGGGGCCACGGCTGCCAGATGATCCGGACCTGAAAAAACATGCAAAAATCCAAAACTGAATCCAGTGAGAATTGCATCCATGTGTACATCCTGTGACTGATTACATTCAAAGGTAACCTGAGAGGTGTTCAATGTGATCAAAATAACATTAGAAGATGATGAATTGTTGGTATCTTCCTTCAGGGATTCTTATTTTTATCACCGCAATCCTTAAAAAAGACATAAAAGTGTTTTCTCTGTTTGCTTCTCCTGAATTTGCCTCCCGGCCCTCGGGATCCGATACCAGTGAAAACTGGTTGACCAGCATTGATGGTCAGGGAAAGCGTATTCTTGTCATTGACGATGAATACCTGATCAGACACCTGATGACCGATGTCCTGAGTTCGGTTAACTTTCGTGTGGTGACTGCGCCCGATGGAGAAGAAGGCATGCGTCTCTACCGGGAAGCCCCGGAATCATGGGATCTGGTGATCCTTGATATGGTGATGCCGGTGATGAACGGAGAAGAAGTTTTCCGGCAGATCATCACCCAGAATCCTTCCCAACGGGTTCTGATCTGCTCGGGATACAACGATCGGTATGAGGTCGATTCCATGATTCAGGATGGTGCCATTGGTTTACTGGCCAAGCCATTCAACCTCAGGGAATTGTTCACCTTCCTGAAAAAATCAACCGATATCTGATTCAGAATCCCTTCCTGGTTTCATATTCCCAGGCAAGTATCGTTTTGCAGTGGGAATCTGTGATTTAATCTGCCCACCCTGTGCCAATCCGCTTCCCAGGCAGCAATTCCTGTAAAAAACAGCCACCTGTCCCGTTTCGCCCGGATGGTTGGGTACCGGACTTCCGGCCATGAAGGACCGGAAATCGGCGGGATCGGTAATGTCGTATCGTTTCCGGGTGATCTGGGGTCCGGCCAGCTGAAGAAAATCGGTGGTCATCTTCAGTTGTTTTCCCATCCAGCGTCCCATGCGCATTCCTGTTCGCCTGACTCCAGGCAAACCAGGCTGAATCATATCTTCCGATACAGCCCAGACATCTCCCGATTCCACCATTCCGAATCGGGCCAGCCAGTCGGGTGACATACCAAAATAATCCGACATGCGTTGTTTCAGATCAGCTTCCAGGGATGGTTTAATGCGATTCTGGGGCACCATCCGGGGAGTTGGGGAAACCCGTTCACCGGTTTTCATGATTTTAGCAAGAAAGAATCCCTGACAGCGGAAATCATTGTCCATGGGATAAATACGCTTTGATAGTTGAACCGGAATGCTGGTATCCGTTGCCGGTATCCCTCCGTTTCTGGCGCTGAACGCTGTGGGAAGGTTGGCTTCCTGAAGCTCTCCCGGGTGTCTTGATAACACACTGGCCAGAATGGCTTCATTTTCTTCCGTGGTCAGTGTGCAGGTCGAATACACAATGATGCCACCGGGTTTACAGGCTTTTAAAGCAGAAATCAGCAATTTTTCCTGCAACCCGGCAAACTGTTTCATCCGTTGAAACGTCCACCAACCAGCCACTTCCTGTTTATTGTGAATCACACCGAGTGCCGAACAGGGTGCATCAATCAGAACTTTATCAAAATACCCGGGGAGCAGGTTACCGATCTGTTCACCGGGAAGGCCGGTAACCTGTACATTGACGGCACCGACCCGGTCCAGGTTGAAAATGAGATTGGCAAGCCGGCCCGGTTCAATATCATTAGAGATGAGGGTTCCTCGGTTTTGCATATGCTGTGCAAGTTGGGTCGACTTGCTTCCCGGGGCTGCGGCAAGATCAAGTACACGTTCACCCGGTTTAGGATCCAGCACCAGAACCGGCAACATCGAGCTGAAATCCTGCAGATAAATGTGCCCGAGATGATGGGACAGAGTCTGCCCGGGAAAAGCGGTTGGGGGGTCATACTGACAGGCATGAGAATACCAGGGCTCCCTGACCACCTGTAAGCCGTCTTCCTTCAGGCGGATCAACGTTTCCTCTGCCGGCATTTTCAGGTCGGACAGCCTGATTTTGGTCCGGATTCTCTCGGAAAGACCATTGATGAACCGCTCATACTCTTCACCAAAATGTGCACGTGAAAAAGTCTCAAGATCGGGTGATAAAACCGGTGGGGTGAAGGCCATGGGTGTGTGTTTTGGTGTGTGGTTTCAGTTATTTCTGGTTATCAGAGGTCTTTATCTTCTGTATCCGGTGGCTGTCCGGAAGATTAAAAAATCATTTGAATTTTCCCAACTGCTGTTCTACCTTAGCAGGTCTTCAATCGCCAGAGGCCGTCATGAAAAATATCTTTTCCGGAATGTTCAAACAGTCTCCATTCAGCCAGTTACAGGCACAAATGGCAGAAGTAGATAAATGTACAGGTCTGATCAGACCGATGTTTGAAGCACTCGCAGAAGGTAAGCATGATGAAGTGAAGAACATTGCCAAACAGATCATGTTTTTCGAGCATCAGGCCGATGAGATTAAAGACCAGATCCGCAACACCATACACGATTCCATATTCCTCCCGGTAGAAAAGAAGGACCTCCTGCGCCAGCTAAGTGCCCAGGACGACATAGCAGATGCAGCCGAAGACGTGGCTGTATTGCTGACTCTTCGTAAATCCACCGTTCCCGCTTTCATGAAAGAAGACATTTTCAGGTTTATCGATAAATGCCTCGAAGCCACTCAGCTGGCTTCAAAAATTGTTCAGGAACTCGATGAAATGGTTGAGTCCAGTTTTTCCGGACTTGAAGCCAAACGCGTGCTTGAACTTTGTGACAGAACCGGTGAAATAGAATTCGAGGCCGATAAACTGAAGTATAAAATCGGACAGAAAATGTTCGAGCATGAGAATGAAATGGCCCCCGTTGAATTATTCTTCTGGTACGAACTGTTTAAGAACATTTCGGTCCTGGCAGATAAATCAGAAATGATGTCCAAACGAACACGGGTCTTCCTCATTCCCACCTGATCATGAACGGTTTCGTTAATTAAATAAAAGGTTTCCGGATGGAATTCGGTACAATTGCACTCATTATTGCCATTATTTTCTGTCTTTACATGGCCTGGAACATCGGGGCCAATGATGTCGCCAATGCATTCGGTACTTCTGTAGGTTCAAAAGCACTTACACTAACTTCAGCCGTTTTTGTTGCAGCTATTTTTGAGTTTATGGGCGCCTATTTTGTAGGTGGGACTGTAACTGAAACAGTGGCGAAGGGAATCATTGATGTTGAGATATTCATCGGCCATGAACATGTGTTTTTGTGGGGCATGTTGGCTGCATTGCTTGGTGCTGCCATCTGGTTGAATATTGCGACTTTTTATGGACTTCCCGTTTCTACAACACACGCCATCGTTGGTGCAGTAGTCGGCGCTGGAATCAGTTCAGGATTTTGGATGGGGACCGATGGTGTTGGTGCGGTTCACTGGGGAGAAATGGGACCCATCGTCTTATCATGGATAGTCTCTCCACTCACCGGTGCCTTTTTAGCCTATGTTGTTTTTCTGGTCATTCAGACCTTGTTTTTCAAAAGTCTGACACCTACTAAAAACCTGATCACTTACTCACCTTACCTGGTTTTTGCGGTCATTGTCATTCTGGCACTTTCAGTGGTGTACAAAGGACTGAAAAACCTGAAGTTGGATATCTCGTTTGAGGTTGTGCTTGCCATCTCTATCGGAATTGGTCTCCTTGGAGCCTTTATCACATCCTGGTTCCTTAAGAAAAAGTTTAAAGGCGACACGGCTCTCATGTCGGCCCGGGAACAATTGGATAATGTGGAATATGTATTTAAGTACCTGCAGATTGTAACCGCCTGCTACGTAGCTTTTGCCCATGGAGCCAATGATGTGGCCAATGCGGTCGGCCCGCTTGCTGGCATTCTTTCTGTCCTTGATGACGGAACACTGGCAGGTAAATCCACCATTCCTTCATGGGCTTTGCTTCTCGGTGGTATTGGACTGGTTCTTGGATTGGCCACGTATGGCTACAAGGTAATTGATACCATTGGTAAAAAAATCACTGAACTGACTCCCACCCGTGGATTCAGTGCCGAGTTCGGAACTGCCACCACCGTTCTGGTTGCCTCCTACATGGGACTTCCGATTTCGACCACTCATACCCTGGTTGGTGCGGTTATCGGTGTTGGATTTGCACGGGGTATGTCGAATATCAACGGCCGGGTGATCCGTGACATTCTTTCTTCATGGTTCATAACCATTCCGATTGCCATGCTGCTGACCGTGATCTTAAATTACATTATGTTGTTTATTTTCGAGGCCTGACCAGCCTCTTTCTGACCCAATAAAACCTGGAGTAAACCATGATCCGACCCGATCAGCTTCCGCCGTACCACCCGACGGCTTATCTTGATTTTTCAAAACCTGAAAACCGCGATCCCATGCTGGCGGCCCTGAAGAAAATCAGAGGTACTTTCGGAAAGCGGTATGAAAACCTCATCAACGGACAGCGGCTTGGTGCCGCGTCCTGGTTTAAATCTCTCAATCCCAGTAACAGCAAGGAAGTAGTAGGTGAGTTTCCACTTGCCTCAGCGGCTGATGCCACTCTTGCCCTTGAATCGGCGCATAGCGCATTTAAGTCCTGGTCAAAAACAGATCCCGCTCACCGGGCTTCAATCCTGCTCAAGGCAGCAGATCTGATGAAACAACGACGGCATGAATTTTCTGCCATGATGGTTCTTGAGGCCGGAAAAAACTGGCCCGAGGCCGATGCAGATACAGCCGAAGCCATCGATTTTCTCGAATTTTATGCACGGGAAATGCTCCGCTACGCAAATCCGGCCCCGATTTACCAGTTGCCAGGCGAACGGAATGAACTGAAATACCTTCCCGTGGGCGTGGTTCTTGTCATTCCTCCATGGAATTTTCCTTGTGCCATTCTGGCTGGAATGACCGCTGCAGCTTTGGTTACTGGTAATACAGTGGTTCTCAAACCCGCTTCTGATACCCCGGCCATTGGTCACATGGTGGCTGAGTTATTTTTTGAAGCCGGAATCCCCGGTGGAGTTCTTAATTACATCACCGGTTCTGGCGGTGAAATCGGAGACCTTTTGGTTACTCATCCGAAAACCAGAATGATTGCCTTTACCGGTTCCATGGAAGTGGGACTGCGTATCAATGAACTGGCTGCCAAAGTTCAGCCTGGTCAGATCTGGGTAAAACGGGTGATTGCCGAGATGGGTGGAAAAGACGCCATCATTGTCAATGAGGATGCCGATCTGGAATGGGCTGCTCAGGGTATTGTTGCCTCGGCTTTCGGCTATCAGGGGCAGAAATGTTCGGCCTGTTCACGGGCTATTATTCATAAAAGTGTATATGACCAGGTGGTGAACCGGGTCGTTGAACTCACTTCCAGACTGACAGTGGGACCCGCTGAACAAAACCCATCCATGGGACCGGTTTCAAGCGAACGGGCCCTCAAAACCATCATGAAATACATCGACTCAGGAAAACAGCAGGGAAGGTTGGTTTTCGGTGGAAAACGGCTGTCTGAGGAAGGATACTATCTTGAGCCGACCGTCATTGCCGATATTAAACCCGATGCCGTGATTGCTCAGGAAGAAATTTTCGGACCCGTTCTCGCTATAATGAAAGCCGATTCCTTCGATGATGCTCTCGCAATTGCCAACGGAACCCGGTATGGACTGACCGGGGCCGTTTACTCGAAAAATACTGAGGTCCTGAAAAGGGCCGCAGATGAATTTTTTGTAGGAAATCTGTATCTCAACCGCAAATGTACCGGGGCCATCGTGGGTGCTCATCCCTTTGGCGGATTTAACATGTCTGGTACTGACTCAAAGGCCGGTGGCAGTGATTATTTGCTGCTGTTCCTTCAGGCACAATCCATCGCAACGAAAATTAATTAAGGGCAGGTGTTATGAACATTCATGAGTTCCAGGGGAAGGAAATTTTCAGGCGGTATGGGGTCGCTGTACCAAACGGATTTGTTGCAAAATCACCGGATGAGGCGGCCGATGCAGCTAAAAAACTGGGCACACCCGTTGTGGTTCTCAAATCGCAGATTCATGCTGGTGGTCGGGGAAAGGGAACCGTTTATTCATCACAGGATCGCTCAAAGGTGGTCATTCAGGGTGGTGTGAAGGTTGTTAAACCCGAGCTTGCAAAGGAAACGGCTGAAAAACTGCTTGGAAATATCCTGGTCACCATTCAGACAGGTCCGGAAGGAAAACCAGTCAATACGCTACTGGTCGAAGAAGGAATGACCATCGTACGCGAGTTGTATGTGGCCGTCATGATGGATCGGTCGAAAAGCAAGGACCTGATCATGGTTTCCACCGAGGGAGGGATGGAAATTGAGGAAGTGGCCCATCATTCCCCCGAAAAAATTGTGCGCGAGTATGTGGATCCACGGGTCGGATTGCAACCCTTTCAGGCCAGAAAATTGGCCTATGCCCTTGGACTCGAGGGAGATGCGTTCAAAAATGGAGTACGGTTTATCTCCGCTTTGTACAAGGCCTTTAAAGAGATGGATTGTTCCATCGCTGAAATCAATCCGCTGATTGTCACCAATGACAACCGGGTGCTCGCACTTGATGCAAAACTCAATTTCGATGACAATGCCCTGTACCGGCATGAGGATGTGGTAGCCATGCGCGATGTGGCTGAAGAAGATCCGCTTGAAGTTGAAGCTTCAAAAAGCAACCTGAATTATGTGAAGCTGGATGGCAATGTGGGTTGTATGGTTAACGGGGCTGGTCTTGCCATGGCCACCATGGATATCATCAAACTGGCAGGCGGCGAACCAGCCAATTTTCTTGATGTTGGGGGTGGTGCCAATGTGAATACAGTACGTAACGGATTCAGAATCATTCTGTCAGATCCGAATGTAAAGGCCATCCTGATCAATATTTTTGGCGGAATTGTACGCTGTGACCGCGTGGCAAACGGGGTGATTGAAGCAGCCCGTTCCATGGAAATCAACGTTCCGATCATTGTCCGCCTGGCTGGGACCAATGCAGAGGAAGCCAGGGAAATCCTGGCCAAATCGGGTCTGAACCTGATTCCGGCGGAAGGATTGAAGGACGCCGCGCAAAAGGTTACTCAGGCCATATCCTGATCCCTTCTATTCTGATCACCTTAATAAAAGGCGGGTATCACCCGCCTTTTTTTTTAATACTTAAATCGTGATAGTTTCGATATTATCATTAAATGTCAGTGATTAACACTACAATAGTGTATATATTCAGAGAAAATAACGATATATTGTTTAAAATTCCGAATATTGTTCATAACTTCGTTTTTACCATTTTCAGGAGGTTGTATGGATGAAATGGATATCAGAATACTGAATGTGCTCCAGGACAACGGCCGGATTACCAATGCACAATTGGCTGCAACGGTAGGTCTTAGCCCTTCTGCCACCTCGGAGCGGGTTCGCCGGCTGGAGGAAGCTGGTTACATCGAAAAGTTTGTGGCCATCATCAATCCGGTCCGGATCAATAAATCGGTTCACGCGTTCATTTTTGTGACACTGGAAGCCCACCATGCCGATATCATCGAGACGTTTATGAAGTCGGTTGAAGCGCTGGATGATGTGCTGGAATGCTATCATATCAGTGGTCAATCGGACTATATGATGAAGGTGGCCGTACGGGACATTCCGGAGTATGAACGGTTTCTCAGGGAAAAACTGACCAAAATTCCCGGGATTGACCGCGTGAATACCTCCTTTGTTCTGAAAAATTTCAAGAAATCTTACAAGTATAATCTGGGTAAATCATGAAGACCGAAGACCAGTACCATATCGATACCAGACTGATACACGGGAAACGGGAATCGACCAATTGGGACTATTCACACCATTTGGTTCCCCCTGTTTCTGCCAGTGCCACTTTTAAACTGGATTCAGTGGAACGTGGCGCTCAGGGGTTCCTTGAGTTCGCTCATACCGATTCAGGGTTGGCAGGAAAACAACCCATTCTGATTTATGAGCGGCTGGGCGAGCCAAATAAGAATATTCTCGAAGAACATCTTGCCATTGCAGAACAAGGAGAAACGGCACTGACCTTTGCCACCGGCATGGCAGCCATATCGGGAATTCTTGCCACGCTTTGTATGTCTGGCGATGAAGTGGTCCACCATCATACCTTGTATGGCTGCACCTATTCCTTGCTGACAAACTGGTTTCCCCGATTTGGGATTTCCACCCGGCAGGCTGATATGCGAAACATGGAAAGCCTGAAGGCAGCTATTACCCCGAAGACCCGTGTGATCTACTTTGAAACTCCGGTAAATCCAACCCTCGATATCATCGATATTGCCCGGGTGGCTCAGGTTATCCGTGATGAAAATGAAAAACGAGGTCAGGCCCGCCAGTTGTACATGGTGGTGGATAATACGTTTGCCACTCCGGTCTGCCAGCGTCCGCTCACCCTTGGGGCCGATTTTGTGGTTCACAGCCTGACAAAAAACATTGGCGGATTTGGTACTGACATGGGTGGGGCTGTTATCGGAAAATCATTCGTCAGAGATTTACTCCTGCTGTACCGAAAGGATTTTGGCGGGGTCCTTTCCTTTCACTCGGCGTGGACCCATCTGGTCTACGGACTTCCAACACTGAACATCCGGGTAAGAAAACAGGAATTAACGGCCATCGCGGTTGCTGAATACCTGAATAAACACCCCATGGTCGAGAAAACTCATTTTCCAGGTCTGGATTCCTTCCCTGGTGCAGACGTTGCAAAAAGACAAATGGTTAGCCCGGAAGGGAAGTTTGCTCCCGGAACCATGCTCTACTTTGTGATCAAAGGGGACTCTCCCGCAGATCAGAAGGAAAAAGGACGTCGGCTGATGAACCATCTGGCCTCATTTTCCTACACCATTACGCTGGCAGTCAGTCTGGGGAATATTAAAACACTGATTGAACATCCGGGCAGTATGACCCATTCAGCCATTCCTGCAGAGGAGCAGGTGAATCATGGCATGGATCCGGGTGGAATCCGCATTTCCATCGGATTGGAAGATCCGGCTGATATCATCAGAGATCTGGAAGAGGCGTTTAAAGCGATATAAAAAAAGGGGCTTAAAGGCCCCTTTTATATTGATCAAAAGAACGGAGGATCAGGCGGAAACTGAATTCCTGAGCGCGGCGGTCTGACTGGTCAGCTGCCGGGCAATCTGGTAGATTTCATTGGCAGCATCTTTGTTCTGACTGGCTGTGGAGCTCAGGTTCTGAATAGATGTGGCAATCTTTTCGCCGGTTTGTACATATTCCCCGGTGGTTGTGGATACCCGACTGGCTTTTGCAGTCATTTCAGAAGCTTTAAGCACCACCTGCTGCGAATTTTTAATCTGAAGATCCATCATCTGGCTTAATCTGCTCATGATAACAGAGGTCCGGTTGGCGTGCTGGGTGATGCGTTCCAGAACCACTTCGGCATTACGGATTAATTCCACACCTTCCTGGGTGGTTTGTGTGGCAGATAAGGCAGCCTGTACAGCCTTCGATGTTTCCTCCCGGATCGCAAACACCAGTTCTTCGATTTCGCGGGTCGCTTCTGTTGACCGGGAAGCCAGTTTCCGGACTTCTTCTGCAACCACAGCAAAACCACGTCCGGCCTGCCCGGCCAGAGCAGACTCAATGGCTGCATTTACTGCAAGCAGGTTGGTTTGCTTCGCAATTTTATTGATCACCTCGGTTACTTTTCCGATATCCCGTGATGAACTTTCCAGACGTTTGATGGTGCTGACCATCTGATCCATCTGGTGGTTAACTTCCTGCATACCATTGTTGATCTGATCAATGGCAAAACGGCCTTCCTGTACATCATTGATAATATGGTTAATGATGTTGGAACTATCCTGAATATTGCGTGAAGCTTCCTGAATATTCGAAATCAGTTGCTGAATGCTGCTGGTGGTTTCAGATACACTGTAGGTAAGTGTCTGACCATCCTGAGCCAGTGTAGAAATCCCAGAACTCAGATCCAGAATCTGGGTGTTGGTACGCTGCGAAATGGCGAGCTGGTCATCTGATGCGCGCGTAACGGCACCGATTTTACCCTCAATCGTTGTTACAAATTGGGCAATCCGGTAAGAAGAATCAGACACATCATCAACCATGGACCGGTAACGGGTCGACAGGTTCCGGATGGTGGACATCACCGGGGTCAGTTCCTGATAAGAATCTGCCTGAGTGGTGATTGAACTGAAGTTGCCCGTCGGGATGGCGTTCACTGCATCGGATACAATCGTGAGAGGCTCGGTTACAATGGACCGGATCTGTGTAATCAAAAGCCAGCCCAGTACGATTGCCATCCCAATGATAAAGGATAACAGCAATGTCAGTCCCGAGGTAGCGGGAGGTACCGGTTCGGTAGTACTGAGTTTAACCATCGCCATCAGATCGCCCGATTGAAACCCTTTCAGGTTCGATTTAAAGGCGGGCACTGTCGAGGCAGAACCGTGGCAGGGAAGGCATGAACTTCCTGCCACAACCGGAATCAGGGAAGTAACCTGAACAGAGTCGGCTGTCTGGTTGATTAATCTTGCGGCGGAAGCTGTGACATCGTAACGCATGCTGCCGGCAAGGGAATCAAACCGTACCGCCGGATTGTCACTGATTCTGATCAGGTAGCTTTTCAGCAGGAGTAAACTGTCCTCCCTTGAAATATTCCATTGAGAAACAGAGGAGAATGAAGACAAAGACATCACATCCTGATCGACGAAATGCAAGGATTTGATGGCATTCGCAGAAAGGGCCCCAGATTGTGCAGTCACCGCCTCGGAACCGGCCGACCAGGCCTTCAGAGTCAGGTCGGCAAGTTGCTGATGCCGGGTGGCAATGGTCTTGTCACCGGGTGAAACCGTACTTCCTCCCCAAAAAGAATCGATGAGAAAGGCCAGACCAATGGCTGCAATGCAGACAATGGCCAGGGTTCTGAGGATTTTACCGGTACTGGACATGGGACAACTTTCTGTTAATCTGGGTTAAACCGTCAGACGGGGTTCACGGCTGACCGTATATCCTTTAGATTGGAGCGAACTCTGGAATTTGGAAAACGTTTTTCTTACAACGGCCTTTTGGTTTTCCAGTGCTGACTGTTTCTGTGGATCCTTGTCATTTGAAAGAATCCGGAAATACTCAGCAACTGAATAAACGACGGCAATAAACGCTTCTGCATCAATGTCGAATACGTTGAATCCGCCTTTTGCCTTCTCATTCATTTCAAGAGAATAGAAGATGGCAATGTAAGCGAACTCCTGAATGACAGGTACTTTATTGGCAAACGGGACCCGCTTGTAATCAGACATATACTGATCGATCAGGATGGTCGGATTCGATTTCTGCATTTCCTCCATCAATTTTTGAAAGGCCTTCAGATATTCCAGCCGGATGGTGGAATTTTTGTAGGGAACATCGAGGGTCATGCTGCTTAACCGGAATCTCCAGTCAGACATGATATCATGAAGTTTCCGATGGTCACCGGCCTCGGCCAGAGAGGTAAGCCGTTTGATATCCTTTTGGAATTCCTTGTTAACAAAAGCATCAAACTGAGTTGGATCCTTTTTCAGCAAAGTTTGCAGGAAGGCGATTCCGTCATCTTCCACCGCAGGAATGGGTACCTGAATATACCGGCAACCTTCTTTTGATCGGTTGGTCTCGACATAGTAAGTGGCCAGACGTACCTGATACCGGTAGTAAGAAAGGTCATAGCTGTAAGCCATCAGCATGTACATTTCTTTAGCCAGTTTATCTGATTCTGCTGTGCCGAGATAACTCCAGAATTCAGCCTTTGAACTGTTATCCTCGGGTCCGGGAATGGTCAGGGTGGAGAACATGCCATACTTGATGTAGTATTGCCCGAACCGGTACCCGTAGATCAGTTGTTTCCAGTATTGACCGATTTCCTTCCGTTTGGCTTCCTGACCTGGCAAAAATGACTGGTCAATAGCACCATAAAGATGCATCAATCCCATTAGACGGTGATGCGTGGCAATGTCACCACTTGTTTTTGAAGCCTGGATCAGATGGTATTTACCCAATTGATAGTTCGACTCAAAAATGATTTCATTCTGACGTTTAACCAGCACGTCATCCCGTTTTGATCGACCCTGGCGTACGCGGATGTTCAGCTCGAGAGCAGGGATGAGGGCTTCATAAAATTCATTGGCCCTGAAATGCTTGTCGGCAAGAAACATCTTGGCTTCTTCATCGATCTGGGAATCCAATTCCTCATCAATGGTCAGCTCAATACCGGCAGCTGTTTCACGGACACCTGCAGGGCCTTCGGCAACCTGAGGCTGATCGGTGATAATTTCCTCAACAGCTCCTGAAATCTCACCAATGTCGAGACCCAGCTGACTCAGAAAGTCATCGCCAAAGCCTTCCTGTGGCTGCGGTTGGTTGGGATCCTGTTTTTTCTTGTCATTTTCATCAGAAATATTGCCGGCCATCGAGTACTCCTCTGGTCAGTTTTTAAATAAATTGGGACAATTCATGACTATTCAAAAGGGCGTTCACGTCCAGTACAACGAGAACCCGTCCACCCTCTTTATAAAGACCGGAACCAAAACTGGCCAGGGCACCGGTCAGTGTGGTTTTACTGGATTCAATTTCATCCAACGGTATGTCAATTACCTCGACAACGGTATCCACAACCACACCGGTTGTGAAGCGCTCGCCATCCAGCAGGATAATCCGCTCTTTAGCAAGTTCCTTCCGTGTTTTTTGATCAGAACCTTTCAGATTCAACAGTTGTCTGATATCGGTGATTGATATAATTTCTCCGCGGACCGAACAGATACCCAGTATGTAAGCCGGTACGTTCGGCAGACGGGTGATTCTGGGAACTTCAATAATTTCCTTAATGGATATAATCGGTATGGCAAGCTGTTCCTTGCCGAGCAACACAACAATACACTGGGTTTTCTGTCGGATCTGTTCAACCGCACCAGTCGATTCAATGCGCTGCAATGAAACCAGCGAGGTCAGGGTATCGGTTGGGTTGAAGGGTTCCAGTTTCGCCATGAATACGCCGGTTACAGATACTTTTTCACAACATTCTGAAGTGATTCTTCAGAAAAAGGTTTGGTCATGTATTCCGAGGCACCTTGCTTCATTCCCCAGAACTTGTCAGAATCCTGGGTTTTTGAGGTGAGCATGATGACCGGAATTCCGCTGGTCGGTCCATTACTTTTAATCGCACGGCAGACTTCAAAACCATTCTTCTTAGGCATAATGACATCGAGAATGATCAGGTTTGGTTTCAGATTCAGTGCTTTGGCTTCACCATCCTCACCATCCACCGCTTCACTGACCGTGTGACCGGCGGCGACCAGGGCATTCACAATTATCTGCCGGTCCACCATGGAATCATCAATAACCAGTATGTGTGCCATAATTTAATCCGTCAGGACGCCAGTCCGAGATGTTCCTTGACTTTTGCCAGCAGTTCAGATGCCTCGAACGGTTTGGTCATGTAGGCATCCGCTCCCGCATATTTACCCAAGTTTTTATCAATCTCTGCATCTTTTCCGGATAGCATGAGAATGGGGATTTTCTTGAATTCTTCAGACATGTCACGAATAGACCGGCATACTTTATAGCCGGTTATATCGGGTAACATGACATCCAGTAATATCAGATCCGGATTGCTTTCCTGTGCGGCCCGGATGGCTGCATCGCCGGTTGTGGCGGTGATCAGATTAAATCCGGAATCGGCCAGGGCCAACTCGATCATTTTCTGAATGGTCAGACTATCATCAACGACAAGAATTTTCTTTCTCTTGTCTTCCACCTTGGTCACTTCGACCCACTTTTCTGTTACAAAAAAGTGAAGGGTCTTCATGACGTAAAATTCGTCCAGTTTTAATTTCGTGGCCAGAGCTTTAACATCCTTGATGCCGTCAATGGCCAGAAAGACTTTCCATTCCTTCAGTTTCAGCGAAATCTCTTCCTGCTCTTCCTCGCCACGTTTAGTCTTAACCGGAATCACACCATTGTTAGGAATGGATTCCCGTATAACCGACAATTCATCGACAACAACCGCTGCGCCAAGCAACATGCCGTGAATATCCACGCCGGTACTGAGAGCATTGAATTTGGGAACAGCATCTGCTTCGAAATTGACGCTGCCACCCTTCATCTGAATCAGATCGGTCACAATCAGTTCAATCTGTCTTCTGATGGCCTTTGCCAATACCGGTAACTCAATCTTTTTGAGTGCAACCAGAATCTGCTCGATCCGTTTGCCGCGGTACTGGGCTTTCTGTAGCTGAATGGCAACATCCAGATCCTGAACCGAAATGAACCCTTCCTGGAGCATGATAGAACCCAGCGCTTCACCCACACCGGTATCGACAGCAATCGCCATTCCATTTTTAAAATAGATGGTGATTGTATTGTTTCCGTTTGTGACCTGGAGTGCACCGGTTTTCTTTCCGTTCCGAACCAACTGAAGCATCTCAGTGATTCCCCAGCCCTTCAGGTTACCTGCAAAACTCATATATCAATTATCCCACGGGTTTAACGGATCACGTAAGTATCCATTTTTAAACAAGATACAAAAAGTACCGATAAAATCAATTTAAGATAGTAAATGGAAGGTAACGGGCGCAAGTAGGCAGGATTAATCAGGCAGATAAATCGTAAACCGGGTACCTTTTCCCAGCTCGGAGTCTACTTCAATCTTACCCATGTGGTCCTGAACAATCTTGTAGGTGATGGGAAGTCCGAGTCCGGTACCATGTGGTTTGGTGGTGTAAAACGGATCAAAGATGTGCTTCATGTCTTCGGGATGGATTCCGGTTCCGCTGTCACTGACCTCGATGATTACAAATCCCTTCACATGCCGGGGTGACACCCGGTGTTCCACCCGGACTTTGATCACGCCACCGGAGGGCATGGCATCGGCCGCGTTCATAATCAGATTTAACATGACCTGATGAATCTGACCGGCATCGAACCTGAAACGGGGAATCGGACTGATCTCGTTGACCGTCATCAGAATACCCCGTCGCTGAAACTCAATGGATTGCAGGTTTTCAACAGATGCAATGACCTCAAGAATATCCGACTTGAGCATGTTGGGTTTCTTGGTCCGGGCAAAGGCAAAGGAGTTTTCGAGCAGTTTGTTGATTCGTTCTACTTCCCGGGCAATCTGTTGCAATTGGTTTCGTCGCGGATCCTGTTCTGGATAATCCAGTGTAATGGCAGTGACAATGCTCTGAATGCCGGCCAGCGGATTTTTTACCTCATGGGCAATACCAGCGGCAATCTGCCCGAGTGTGAAGATTTTCTCGAGCCGGCGATTTTCTTCCCTGATCTTCTCCAGTTCGAACAGGTCCCTGAAAATACAGATCATTTCAACCACATCGTTGTGATTATTCTTCCTGGGGAACAGGGTGTACCCGATTTTCAGTTTTTTTCCATCGGCCCGGATTGCCTCACATTCATACTGCTTTTCAAATTCGGTTCCATCCAGAATCAGACCGAGATTGGCTTCAATCGGCATAATCTGGTTGATTTCCATGCCGACCAGGTTCACCACCGTCCACCCGAAAATATTCGCAGCAGACGGGTTGGCATAGGTGATCCGTCCCGACATGTCGAAGGTGATAAGACCAGCCCCGAGGGCCATCATAATGGATTCTGTAAAGCTCTCGGTATTCTTTACCTCATTTCTGAGGTCATCTATCTTCTTCTGAAGGTTGGTATTGAACAGTTTCAACTGATCGATATGCTGGCGCACGCCCTGCCATTCCCGCCGCTTCGCCACTGCACGCTGAACAGTGGTCTGAATGATGATGTCGGAGGAATCCCGGTAGATCACATCGAAAATTCCGGACCTGAAACAGGTAATCAGTTCTTCATCATTGTGCTCATCAAGGGCGACAAGGACGGGTGTTTCCACAAAAAGTCCCATAATCAGACTCAGGTATGCACTGATCTGATTCTTTAAAAGTCGACGTTCGACGATGATGAAGTCGGGTGGTACGGGGAAACGCGAAGTGGAAGAGGGAAGCTGTGATTCATGGATCTGATGAAAATCATCAGACGCCAGAATATCATGACAACGGTGTTGCCAGAATGGATCGGTTGAGAGCAGAAGCAGGTGATTCACCGGGAAACCTCAGCTTCCACGGATCAGGCATCGGTCCGGTAACTGACTGCGATTCCGGGCAATGCATTTTCCAGGGTAAACGCGGAAGTATCAGCATGCCGGTGGTAAAGGATTTTCAGGTTCTCGAACAGGTTTTTCGGTTGATGGCCTGTTACAGACCGAATGCCGGAGAGAATGGGTGTTGTGAATTTGCCATACCAGAATATCCGTGCAATCGACCGCGGTTTTATCTGCATGTCATTCAGGCATTTATGAACATAAAAGGGGATATCCTCTGCCGGATGTCCGATAAAGTGGTCGTATAACACCACTTCCTTTTCATCAAATCCAAGCAGGTTAAAACCACTTTCCTTATTGCCGATGACCAGATGAATAGAGTCTTCACCCGGAATGAACTGACGGTCATTCATCAGATTCATGATGGCAAGAGGTTCAAAATCCACGATGTGGAGCTTTTTACCGAGCCGGGAAGCCAGAATCTGAAGTTGGCTGACAACCACTGCAGGAATCCAGAAAACCAGAATGTGATTGTTTTTAAGGGGGAGCCATTCGAAAATAAACAGATTGTGCTTATCACCTGTAATCCGTTCAGTTTCTTCATTCACCAGTCGCTCAAGCTCATCCTGCGTCAGGTTTCGGTGATTGATGGGAATACGTGTATACAGATACAGAGCCGGGTCGAGTGTGACAGAAAGAATCGGGGAGGTATGATTGACCAGATACTTCTGAATTTCGGTGGTGATTGGTTTGGTAAACTGATCACCACCCGTCAGAAACCAGTCCCGGTTGATGTCAAAGTCCACTTCACCGGATGCCAGTGTAATAGCCACTTTATCCTGCATGAGGGAATTGGCCACAGACAGGTAAAAGCGGTTACCCGAAAAATTGAGACCCGTGTTGAGGACTTTTGAAGACACGCTTATTCCCAGGTGGCTTTATTGGCAGAGTCGTTAACCGACAGACTGCCGATGCGGCCTGATCCGCCCGGGCAATATAACAGGTATTTTTTGAATGCTGAGGTATCGCTGTTTATGTAAACAAATTGTTTTTGAGTCACAGGAGAAATCAGCAGGGAATCAAGGTTCAGCCGGGTGCCAGGTAAGACCTTAAAGATGGAGTCCTTTTTTGCAAGAATCTGAGGGTTGTTCTTCATGAAGTCAACCATTTCATTGAGGCTGTTGGGATAGTTACCTGTCTCAATAAGGTAATAGATAAGACCGCTGCGGAGGTATTCCATCCGGGTCTGTGATTGCTTAACCAGTTTCAGATAACTCTGTTTTTGCTGCCAGGGATAGACAATCACATAAATAAGTGCAATTCCGAGGATGACGATGAGGATTTTGAGGAAAATGTTACCTTTTCCATCACGGCTTTCAGACATGGGACCTGACTCCAGAATAAATAAATAAGTTCCTTGTATCCGAAAATAGAATGCCCGGTTTATAAATGCAACCGCATCAGGGCGAGAGGAGGGAGTCTGGAACCAGTTCCGGAAGGATCTTTGAAATCTTTTTAGGTCCAAGGCCGGGAATATTCTCCAGTTCGGCCGCCGATTGAAACCATCCCGCTTCGGTCCGGTACCGGATGATGGCCTCAGCGGTTTTCTCTCCCACCCCGGGGAGGGTCATCAGTTCCGCAAGTGTGGCCGTGTTCAGATTGACCTTTTTCAGGACGGGTTTTAGTGGCAGGACAGGCTTTTCCGAACCGGTCAGGGAATCGGCGGACAAGGTGATCACCCGGTAAATGGAATCCACTTTTTCAAATGCACGGGTGTCGTTGGTCATCTGTTCGTTTCTGTAAACGACATAGACAGACAAGGCAATGCTGGTCAGTAGTACAAATCCGGCCAGAAAGCGGAATTCAGTAAGTGACAATCCGATTTTCTCGGAAAGCCAGAAGGAGAATCCTGCCAGTCGATCCCTGATTTTCATCAGGAAAAGGCGCTTTTCATCCTGCTGAAAAAGCCTTTCCCCGGGTTTTTTGCCGAATCGGGGATAAATCCGTCAAGTGCTTCCATTTGCCGGATCAGGTCTTTTTCCTTCTGAGAAAGCGATTTGGGGATGAAAATATTGACACGGATGATCTGGTCTCCAACCCGTGAAGACCCGTATTCCGGAATCCCTTTTCCCCGGAGACGGAGTAGTTTTCCAGAAGGAGTACCCGGCTCAATCTTGACTTTCGCATGACCGGAAAGCGTCGGTATTTCGACTTCTGTTCCCAGAATTGCTTCCGGTATGCTGACTTCCACATCGCAAAGGATATCGTTCCCCTCGCGGGTGAACACGGCATGGGGTTCTTCTTCAATCAGGACAACGAGATCTCCGCTGGGGCCACCCCGTTTACCGGCGTTACCCTGATTCCGAAGGGTGAGGTAATTTCCGTTTGAAACCCCTGCCGGAATGTTGACTTTGATGGTGGTTTCACCCTGGACCCGACCATCTCCCTTACAGACTTTGCAGGGATTTTTGATCACTTTACCCGATCCATTGCAGTTGTTACAGGCCGAAATGTTCACAAATTGACCGAAAACACTCCGTTGAACCTGGCGAACTTCACCCGATCCCTGACAGACTGGGCAGGTTTGCTGATCGGAAGGGTTGGAAGCTCCGGATCCGTTGCAGGAGTCACAGGATACGTTCCGTTTCAGCTTCAGTTTTTTCTCGACACCGGTCGAAATTTCCTCGAGGGTCAGAGCCAGTCTGAGTTTCAGGTCACTGCCCGGCTCGCCGGTGTAACGTTGGCGGCCACGGCCACCGCGGCCACCAAAAAATTCATCGAAACCGGACCCGCCGAAAATATCTCCGAAGGCCGAAAAAATGTCATTGATATCACTGAAGCCATGCGGGCCGGCCCCGCCACTGCCCGGTGCAAAGGCCTGATGGCCGAACCGGTCATATTTGGCCCGTTTATCCTGATCAGATAAAACCTCATAGGCTTCGGCGGCTTCCTTAAACTTTTCTTCTGCCTCCTTATTGCCCGGATTCCGGTCCGGGTGGAATTGCATGGCCAGTTTCCGGTAAGCCTTTTTTATTTCATCGGCCGTGGCCGATTTGCCTACGCCTAAGATGTCGTAATAATCCCTTTTGGTCACCAGATACCTCTATTTTGCCACCAATACTTTGGCATGGCGGATTACTTTTCCATTGTAAGTATAGCCTTTTTGAACTTCTTCGGTGACCGTATCGGGTTCTGCACCCTCCTTTTCAATATGAAGAAGGGCATCGTGTTCATCAACATTGAACTTTTTCCCGACGGTTTCCAGCGGCTTGACACCCCGCTGATCGAGCGCTTTAACCAGATTGGAATAAATCAGGCGTACCCCATCGCGAAAAACAACCGGATCGGCTTGTGGTACATTCAGGCTCCGCTCCAGATCGTCCAGAAAGGGGAGAAGGTCTTTGATAAGGGCTTCACCACCAAATTTTATCAGATCCTGCTTTTCTGTTTCGCTTCGGCGACGGTAGTTGTCGAATTCTGCAACCGACCGCAAAAGCTGATCACGGGTGGATTTAAGCTGGTCATTGAGTACGGAAACTTCTTTTTCCAGCTCGGAAATTCTCAGACTCTGATCGGCAGCGGGGGGCTGCTTTGCTGAATCCTCATTTCCCGGGTGGTCGTTTATGGTTTCCTGATCCTGAGAAGCCTGGTTTTTATCCTTTTTTGCCATAATTGTCCTGTTTGGGGTGAAAGACTACTGACAGAAAGGCGGTCAGTGGCCGTGAATATCTCAAAAATGAGAATCCGCAACCATTATGCCAAAAGGGAAGATGTGCTGCTTTATTTCTTTGCCGAAAAATCGGCAAAGGACATGGTCTTGTAGGAAGAGGTGTGGAAATAATCGAGGATCGGCTTCATGGTTTTTGCATCGATGTAGCCGGGAACCATGGTCAGGTACTCACCTTCCGGATTCAGAAACACGGTAGATGGGAATCCGGTTACACCGAATCCGGCAGTCAGTTCAGGATAGCTGACTGTATACTGCTTGTAGGTGGCCATGGCCGATTCGTCCTCGGCATTCACCTTGATGATGACAAAATGCTTGTTCAGTGTGCCGGTGACCGATTGATTGGTGTAAGTTTCCTTATCCATTTTTTTACACCAACCGCACCAGTCCGTGTAAAAATCAACCAGAACATGCTTTCTTTCTGCCTTTGCAATGGCCAGTCCTTCATTAAAAGAATACCATTTGAGTGTATCAGACGTGCCTGCGGATGATAACAAAAAAGCAAGAAGAAGTGATAATGATGTCATGGTTAAATGCGATTATTTTCTGGTAAGATGTCTGAAAGTCCTGAAAGTGTCAGTTGTCTGGTAATCCAGCCAGACAGATCAGAAACGGCTTCTTCCGGCCTGAACGACTGACAGGCACGCCGGGTTCCCATGATGAAAGTATCGGGCGTTTTTCGCAACTGATCAGCCGCCAGGTTCAGATCGGCCCCGGTTTCGGCTATCAATCCGCATTGATATTGGTTCAGGATCGTTTCAACGACTGGCAACCGGCTTGATATGACAGGAAGTCCGGCAAATAAATATTCAAAAAACTTATTTGGCAGAGACAACCGGTAGCTGGTGGCTGAAGGATCAATCAGCATCAGTCCTGCATTTCCAAGACTGGTGTATTCCAGCAGGCGTTCCTGCGGGAGGGGACCAGTGAAGCGGATTTTGTTTTGTGGAGTCTGCTGAATCAGAGAAGCGGGTGCCGGACCGATTAACAGGAGCCACTCATCGGTGGGTCGTGTCTGAATCCAGGCGATCAGCGTTTCAATGCCACGTCCAGGCAAAATTGCACCCTGATAAACCCACACCCAGGCCTGATCGGGAAGACCAGCCATCTGCCTGCCGGATAAACCGCTGATTGTTGTGTGCAATGGGAGATTCAGAAGAATATGAGTGTCACGGCTATAAATGCGACAAAAATGATCGGCCAGAGCATGATTGACCGTCGTGATTCCAATGGATTTCCTGAATGCCAGTTTTTCCATCAATCCCCAGAACCATCTTTTAAATGGGGACCGCCTGAAAGCATGAACGCCGGCATTGATCTCGCGGCAGTCAAAAAAGAAGGGAAGACCAGAAAGAAGGGCAACCGGAACGGAGAAGATATCCATGACGACCAGAACGGCCGGAGGCTGATCTTTTACCTGTCTGAGGGTCTGTACGGACCAATGAATCCAATTTGAGAGGAACCGGCCGTGTGAGTGTACCGACCAGGAAATGCCATTACGGATGGCAACCTGAATCTGGCCAAATGCCCTGATGTATTTGGTGGTACGTGAATCGTAGGCCGGGTCGCCACAAAACAAAACTAAAACGTGGGAATCAGAACTGATAGCCAACGGTTATCCCATGTGTTGAGGTAAAACCTGACTCCTGATAGTTGAAAGCATAATCCACCCTGAATGACTTGTGATAGACACTCAGGCCCGAACTGAATGGGTTGGTGGTGTGGGTGGGACGTACTCCCATGCGGAACCGGACCTGACTGTATAGTGTCGATTCAATTCCGACGGTGGGTGTGATCAGTCTGGTGATGAAACCGTAATTCAGTTCACTGACGATTTGCAGCCGGATCTGCTCAGACAGATCCCAGTCATAAAATTGCCAGGCAGTGCGAAGTCTCACCGGTGCCTGTCCTTTGACTGAAGGGCCACTGCTGACCACGCCAATGTTCTGAAGTGAAACCAGCATGAGACCCACATCTCTGGCTGCCTGATGAGACCACGTCCAGTCAGTCAGCCAGGCATCATAGCGATCAAAGAACAAATTCTGAAAGGAATATTTCAGCGTAAACGCCAGATCATGGCCATTCAGCCTGATCTGGGAGCCGGCTGCCACGGTCAGCCAGTATACCTGGAAGGTGGATGCAGCCGGACCTGGTTTCTCACGGTACTCGATATCTCCGGCGGTGACATACTGCCAACCTAACTGAACCGGATGCTCCCAGAGAAGCAGCCGGCTGGTCAGCGTGGTCTGGGTAATCCCATCAAACAGACCGGTATGACTGAACTGAACATCCTCATTTTTTTTGGCGTTGGCAGACATCCATCCATGTAAAAAAACGGTCTCTGAACCTGTTAACAGTCCTGAATTGGATTCACCACTTCCCGAGTAGGCAGCAGAAGAGGCCAGAAGGACATGCTGGAAACCTTCCTGGTCAGCCTGAGCTGACACCAGTTGGGAAAAGCAGACGACCAGTAAAAAAAGGGTGAGAAATCGATAAATCATCAGAAACGGTATCCTGCACTGAGAACAAAAAGCGTTTGAGGGGCCTGCTGATCGGCCACCACTGCGAAATCGAGGTAAGGACCGATCCATGGATAGTCAATCCGGAATCCGGCCGACCACCTGAGACTTTCACCTGAGGCAATCCGGTCCAGACCGGTCATAAAAGTCAGATGTCTGACTGGAGTCCAGAGGGTGCCCAATCTGAACAGGGAACCGGTAACTTCCTGATCCTTTCGGGTTGCCACAGAGGTAACAGGGAATGGATCATTGGAAACGGAAAATTCCCTGACATCGTTTTTCCAACTCCATCGTTCCCATTCACCGTTTATCACCAGACCTTCCTGTATGACATAACTCAGGCCTAGGCGGTATCTGAGAGGAAAGTAGTCTATGGTGGTGTTTCCATCTTCATCATACAGGTCTTTTGTATCCCACGTGTACTGGGCATTCATATCCTGAATCACAAAGGCTGCAGTTAGGTTCCTGACGGGTGTTTTCCAGACAGCCCCGGCATCAATACCGAATCCGCTGGCAGTGGCCACATCCTCGAAAAGCCACGACATCCGGTATTTCACGCCGATCCCGATGGTAACCGGCAGTCGCTTAAGACCCAGACTGAAATTAACCAGACCAATTGCTTCCCAGGGTGATACCGATCCGGTTTTTTCACCATTGTTGTTTCGTATATCAATGGCACCGTGGCTGAAGTACATCAAGCCGTAACTGATGGCTCCGGCTGGTCCGACCGGATGAGTCAGATAAAGCGCATGCATCTGCCGATCCAAACCTGGAGAGAAAGAAGAAACCTCGGTAAACCGGTCTCTGCGAAGCGCAGGCAGTGCCGGACTCTGGAATCCGGCTGTTTCAAAAGAGGTATCCGCAATAACTGCATTACCCACGGCCACCGATCGGGCAGAATTCCCCAATCTTGACCAGGAGCCGGGAGCGCCTGCCAAACCGGACTGACCAGATGCGGTGACCGGAATGAGAAAAATCAGGAAAAGAATCACTCGAGAATTAATAGTTTACCCCACAATTCATCATTATCGGTGGAAACCCTGAAAAGATACACTCCGTTGGCCACACGCCGGTTGCCGGAATCCCTGCCATCCCATAAAATTTCCCTGACCGGTCCTGAAAATGCCGAGCGGAGAGTGGTTACCCGCTGATGGTCTGTGGAAAAAATATCGACCACTGCACCGGTTGCTTCGGGAAAATGGATGCGGCAGAAACGGTCATCATCGGGACTGAAAGGGTTCGGGTAGGCAAACGCAGCCGATTTTTCTTCGGAAGCATTCCGGCGGCTGATGGACCAAGTCGGTGTTCCCAGCAAATCCTCACTTTCAGGAAGTAACAACCCCTGTGTGGTTCCGATCATCCACTGATGATGAACAGGTTCAAAGGCCACACTCAGGAATTCAGCATAGGGAATGATTTCCTTTTTGTCAGGATCGGAAAATTGAGTCCGGCGTTGCCATTGCATACCATCCACTGACAGGAAAACACCATTTTCTCCGGAAGCTACCACCAGGCTGTCTGAAAAGGCCAGATCATAAATTTTTTCGCCCATCAGGGTGCGGGTCCAGGTAAAGCCGCCATCGGTGGTAAAGGCAAGTCCGTTGTCTTCGGTCTGGCTGAGGGCCCGCCAGCATATAGCCCAAACCCGTTCAGTGCCACCAGTTACCTGTGACCGTATTCCGGTTACCCAGTTGCCCGGAATGGTGGATGGATCGGGTCCATGAACAAAGTGGAGGAATCCCTCCGGCTGGTACCGGCGGTTAATGCCTCCTGCAGATCCGGTCCACAAGGTACCGGACCGGGTTTTGTGAACGGAAAAACCAAGAAAATTGTAATCGCCACCCCGGCCACCGCGCGGTACCGGACTGTAAAAAAACGGGTAGCTGGAATCCGGACTCAGCCAGGAACGGTTATCGGGTGGAACCAGAACCCGTTTCCACGTCAGACCGCCATCTGAGGATTGTCTGATGCCGCCTGCCCAGGTTGCAACCCAGATGGTATCACCTGATAAGGCCGCATCATAGGTGACAAATTGCTGGGGAACCACGACCGGTAGTGCGTCAATGGTATCCTGTCCGAAAAAAATCGTATCTGCATCGGGCGCATCCAAAGGAAGCGCTACCCGCTTCCACGTGGTTCCACGATCGGAAGAAAAGCCGTAGGCAAGTCCGGTTGTGACTTTATTATCTGAAATGGTTCTGATTTCGGCAGTTGCAAAAAAACGGCTGTTGCCTGAGGCAGCCACCGAGTAGACACCTTTCTGATCCAGGTCATCGAAACCAGTCCGGACCGGGAAAAAGGACTTGTTCAGGAAAAAATTCAGACCGCGACCCGAACCGAAATAAATGCCGGTATCTGCAGCAGCCATGTTGGAAACAGCATTGACCGGCGGTGTGGGTTTTCCTTCGATTCCGGTCAGAAAATCCTGTGCTTGGATCAAAACCGGAAAAACCAGGAGAAAAACAATAAAGCCTGCTCGGTTCATGGAATCACCTGATAGGTACGGGTTACAGGTGTACCGGCCGTTCCGGCCAGGTTCACAACAATAAATTTCCATTCGTAAACGCCGGTCTGAGCAGTCAAAGGAACCTGCGAGGTAAGGGAATAAAATCCCGGTCCGATTCTGGGCAGGATGAAAGGCGATTGACTGGTACCATCGGGTCGGGTACCATATACGGTGATTTTATCAATATGATCGGGTCCGCGCGGGTCTGAGGCCCAGACAGACATGGTAAAAGTGGATCCGCGGATGGTTTGAAAAGCTGGCTGAAAGCGTATTGAATCAATGGATGGCGGCCCGGTAACCGGGGTGAGGGTGCGGACGGCAGGGGACAACCTGATCAGTTCCTTACCATCTGTATCGCCAAGGCTCATGGAAAGGACTGGCTTGATGACAGTTGCCCGGTCAACCGGAATGGTGAAATACTCTGTATAGTCAGGGGAATTGGGCCAGACCTTAAAATCACGGGAAAATGAGCTGTGAAAGCCTGAGGGATCGGCAAGGTGCAGGGTGGCTCTCACTATTCTTTCTTCGGATGTGCGGATCATCATCCTGATCCTGAAGGACAGGGACGGACGCGTGAGAGTATCAGGGTAAAAGGATTCTGGTGATGGCTGAATGCTGATCAGTGAAAAGGATCCTGTCGGGACTGATGCAGGTGAAATCTCAGCATCAGGAGAGGGTGCACAGGAGCTCAGTATTAGAAAAAGAGAAAAGAGGGGGATGCTGAATTTGATCATCAGGCAAAAATCCGAAGGGAAACGGTCATAAAAAAGATAAAAATAGGCCCCCCTTACCGCAGATCAAATGGAACAGGAGTGAAGCACAGTATAAAAATGACAGCACTGAGGTATGCAATCACTTTTCTCTTTGTATCAAGCGGGACTGCTTCGGTCAGCGGAGGGTGCCCGGGTCTGATCACAAACAGCATTACCAGGCCCCATACCAGCCAGCCTGGCCAGAAAAGTGCCGGGTTTGCAATATCCTGAAATTTTGAAACAAGGCCGATTGTCCCTGCAATAAGGCAAAAAGACACGGTGATCCAGGAAATCACTTTGTGCCAGACCGGCCCAAGCAGGGAATACACGATGTGACCACCATCCAGCTGACCGAAAGGCAGCAGGTTAAGGGCGGTGATAAACAATCCAAGATAAGCAGCCAGCAGAAGAGGATAGTGGTACATTTCGCTCATGGGAATCTGGTAAGGCAACATGTACTTCAGAACCAGGTAAAAGATGATGTTTTCGCCGAAAACAAGCACATCACCACTTCCTCTGGCACTTTCCGGACCAGGAATCTCTGAAAGAAACCGGTAATTGGGATGTATGGTATGGAGGTAATCAATGGGGGGAATGGTAGCCGCCGCAATAATCAGAATTAAAAGGGCAACGCCAAAGCCTGCGATGGGCCCATAGGCGCCGATATCCATCAATTGAATCCGGTTTCTGATGGGTGATTTGATGCGGATTACCGCCCCCATGGTTCCGAAACTCATTTCAAAGGGGATCGGTGGGAAAGGAATAAAGTATGGAAGTGAAACTGAAATCCGGTGATACAAAGCCGCGAAATAGTGACCAAATTCATGACAACCCAGAATCACCATTACTGCAACGGCGTAGGGGAATCCCATGAAAATGAGCCACAGATTAAAACTTTCATTGGGCCGCCACAGATTCAGCCAGATGACACCCGAAAGCGCTGTGGTCAGAAAGGTAGCCAGAATCAGCAGCAAATGAATCCAGATCGATTGGGTGTACCGAACTGGTTTTGTGGGAAAGGCAGCCGATGAGAAAAGGTCGGCAGGCTGATTGGAAGGCGGGTTTGGGGACTCACCCATTGGTTTCAAATTTCTCCAGCAACTGAATGCATTGAATAAAGTCATCAGGCAGGTCAGAATCAAACCGGATCCATTCGCCCGATGCCGGATGCATAAATCCGAGAGTTTTAGCATGAAGTGCCTGCCGGGGCATCACGGAAAGTAATTTTTTAAAAAGATCCTTTTCCTGAACGAGTTGCAGGTGAGGGTGGTTTACCGTTCCTCCGTAGGTGCTGTCACCAATTATCGGAACACCTATGGATGACAAATGAACACGGATCTGATGAGTCCGTCCGGTTTCCAGATTAAGTTTCATCAAAGAAAACGGTCCGAAGGAACGCATGACCTGAAAGTGAGTGACCGCGTGCTTTCCATCGGTCGGGTGAGTGGTGAATCGTTTCCGGTTTCTGGGGTCGCGGATGATGGACTTTACAATGGTTCCCGACGGTTCTTTCAACGTTCCAACCACCAAAGCCCAATATTCGCGTTCGATCTGATGACGGGCAAAATCCCGGGCAAGTCTGGCATGAGCCACTTCATTTTTGGCAATGACCAGCAGACCACTGGTATCCTTGTCAATCCGGTGAACAATACCCGGACGAACCGGGTCTTCATGCCAGGAACTCAGGTTCTGAACATGATGTAGAAGCGCGTTGACCAGAGTCCCAGTCCAGTTGGAAAAGGCAGGATGAACCACCATTCCTGCCGGCTTGTTAATGACAAGCAACTGCTCGTCTTCATAAACCAGATTGATGGGGATGTCCTCGGGCTCAGCCTCGGGTGCAGGAGGTCTTGGAAGGGTGACGGTTACCACATCGCCCGGGGCAACCTGATAGCTGGATTTTGACCGTTTCTGATTTACCAGAACCGCTCCTTCATCAATTCCTGTCTGAACCTTGTTCCGGGTGGCATTCTCAATGGTCCTCGTCAGGAATACATCCAACCGCTCGGGCTTTTTTCCAGCCGGAACGGTTATAATAAACTGCTCATTGCCTTCCGGTGAAACCGTTCTGAGAAATCCGGTGGTCATGGTGTCAGATCCAGTTTCATACAGGCAGCGGATGAGGGACAAACCGACTTGAATTCCGAAGTTTGTCTGATTGCTTCCGGGGCCTTCATTCGGTCCGTTTTTTCGAACCCATACCTGAGAAAGAAACGCTCGGCAGTGGTGGTCAGCAACCACAGAGACTGGTATCCGGATTGACGGGCCTGAGCAACCATTTCATCGGTCAGCACTTTGCCAATTCCACGGTTTTGCCAGTCAGGGTGGACCGCCACTGAACGCAGCAGGGCATCAGATCCGGCAGGTTCCAGGCCGGCAACCCCGATGATCTGGTTGTTTTCAGTAATTGTAAAAAACCGGATATGATCTCCAAGATCGTCAGATGGTAAATGAGTTAACCTGATCAGGTGGATGATGCCGGGAGTCAGGGGTGAGACGATGGGTTTCATCAGAATGCATCCAGTCTGTATGTGTTTAATTCCTTGTCGAGTTTTCTGGCACCGGGACAGACCGATTCAAGCAACTGCCAGAAAGGAGTCTGGTGGTTTTTCTGGCGAGTGTGGCATAGTTCGTGAAGGATCAGGTAATCGGTTAGGTGGTCGGGTAACCGCATGACCTGAATGGATAAGTTGAGATCATTTCTGGCGGTGCAGCTGCCCCATCTGGTTGTGGTGTGCCGAAAAGTAACTTTTCCATATTGAAACTGGTGGAGTCCGGCGAGCTGAGCAATTCGTCCGGGCAACCAGTGCCGGGCTTCTTTCCGCCAGATGACCAGAAGCGCCTCGCGGACAGCCTGACGAATCACCGGTTCATCTGGATTCATATAAAAAGGAACGGTCAGAACAGCCTGATGCTGTCTGAATGATAAACGTGGAGCATCGGTAAACTCTGCTTCCATGTTGAGTGTATGAAAACGGGTTTGAATCGGATTTCCCGGAGTCAGGGATGTGTTGACTTTCTCAATCCGGCTGACCTTCACCAGTTGTTTCCTGATCCAGGACCGGTGAGAGTCGATAAATTGTGCAATCAGGGCATCGGAAACCAGACGGGGGGCGGTGATCCAAAGACCGGTTGGATTGACCCGCAGGGACAGACGCCTGAAGCCGGTTCCCCTGCTGAGGGTAAACGTGCCGAATTCCGGGTCTGAAATGGTGCTGTTGGTGGCCGCTGTTCGGTTTGGCATTGGGTCTGGTTTACGTGTAACTTCGTTGCTCACGAAAATACAATACAGGTAGACGCATATTCATGTTCCGGGCTGTTCTTGCCGAAATCAGGCATCTCTGGTCACAGATTCCCGATCCGGGCGCAATCAGAGGTTTCCTGCTGGTTTTAACCCTTGTCCCGCTTGGGATTGCAGGTATCCGGATCTGGTGGCACGATGGTCAGATTGATCTGCTCGATCAGATACTGACATTGGTGGCTGCAGTGGTTCTGATTTCACGGCTTTTCCTTCCGGCAATCCAGGTGGAATACAAGGCCTGGATGTCACTGGCGATGGTTCTGGGCTTCATGATGTCTACGCTGATTCTCAGTCTCATTTTTTATCTGGTCATCACTCCGGTCGGATTTCTGATGCGACTGACCGGGCATGATCCGCTGGTAAAGTCATTCAGAAAAGGGGAATCGAGTTACTGGAAGGCCTATCCAACCAGAAAACCTGATTCCTGGAAACGTCAATTTTAATTCTGTTTCTTATGGCAAAAACTTCAATACTTGGCGAATTGTTTCAATTTCTCATGGAACGGAAAAAGTTCTGGTTGCTGCCAATCATTGTGATTCTGGTTGGAATCGGTCTGATTCTGGTCCTGGTTAAGGGCTCGGCACTGGCACCCTTTATCTACAGTCTTTTCTGATCTGAAATGACGGCGATTCTTGGAATATCCTGCTTTTACCATGACTCCGCAGCAGCCATTCTGGTGGATGGTGAGGTGGTGGCTGCTGCACAGGAAGAACGGTTCACACGGGTAAAACACGATGACCGTTTTCCGCATGAAGCCATTGCTTTCTGTCTGAAAAAGGCAGGTCTGAAGGTATCCGACCTGACCCATGTTGCCTTCTATGACAAACCAATTCAGAAGTTTGACCGGCTGCTTGAAACATACGTCTCTTACGCTCCGCTGGGTTTGCGTTCGTTCTTACGAGCCATGCCCGTCTGGCTGAAGGACAAACTGTGGACTCAGGATACCATTCAGAAAGAACTGGATGGATTTGAAGGGGAGTACATTTTCCCCGAGCATCATGAATCACACGCCGCATCGGCCTTTTTTCCGTCGCCTTTTCCCTCAGCAGCTATTCTGACCATGGATGGTGTTGGTGAATGGACCACCACTTCCTGGGGAACGGGCTCTGGAAACCGCCTTACGCTCACTCACGATATACAGTTCCCGCACAGCCTTGGTTTATTGTATTCGGCCTTCACCTATTATACCGGATTCAAGGTCAACAGTGGTGAGTATAAAGTCATGGGGTTGGCACCTTATGGCAATCCGGTATATGTCGGGAAAATCTACGATCACCTCATTGATGTCCGGCCGGATGGATCCTTCCGTTTAAACATGGACTACTTTGAGTATCCATATGGCCTGAAAATGACCAACCGGGCTTTTGACGATCTTTTCGGCGGCCCCGCCCGTAAACCCGAATCCCGACTGACCCAACGTGAAATGGATCTGGCCCGCTCTGTACAGGTGGTAACTGAAGAGGTGGTGCTTAAAATCGCCACCCACATCCGGCAGGAAACAGGGGAGAAGAACCTTTGTCTGGCCGGGGGTGTGGCTCTTAACTGTGTGGCAAACGGACTTCTTCATAAAAAGGGGGTGTTCGAACGCATCTGGGTTCAGCCCGCCAGTGGTGATGCAGGAGGCGCCTTGGGAGCCGTTCTCTACGGGTGGTACCATGCCCTTGAAAAGGAACGACATCCGCACACGACCGACAGCCAGAAGGGCAGTTATCTCGGCCCGGATTATTCGAATCAGGAAATCAGAGACTTTATTCTGACGACTGGCGTCAAATACCATGAACAGCATGGCGGCTTACCGGAATTGGTGGCCCGGCTTATTGATGAGGGCATGGTGATCGGTTTGTTTCACGGCCGGATGGAATACGGTCCGAGGGCCCTGGGAAACCGGAGCATCATTGGCGATGCAAGATCGGCTACCATGCAATCGACCATGAACCTGAAAATTAAATTCCGGGAAAGTTTCCGTCCGTTTGCACCCGCTGTCAAAGCAGAAAAAGTGAGTGATTGGTTCGATTTTTCGGGCGAGAGTCCCTACATGCTGATGGTTGCAGATGTGTTGGAAAAACACCGTGTCCCATCAAAAACAGAAGGTTTATTCGGAATCGACCTTCTGAATCAGCCTCGGTCGGTCCTGCCGGCAATCACCCATGTGGATCACTCGGCACGACTGCAGACCGTTCACAGGGAAACCAATCCGTTTTTCTGGTCCGTTCTGGATGAGTTTGAAAAACGCACAGGGGTTCCTGTCATTATCAATACGTCATTTAATGTGAGGGGAGAACCCATTGTCAACCTGCCATCCGAGGCCTTTGACTGTTTCATGAACACCGACATGGATGTTCTGGTTCTCGGTAATTTCGTTCTGTATAAGAAGGAAATGCCTGCCTCATCCGGCAGGGAAGGCTATCTGAACCGCTTCGGACTAGATTAAGTCCGAAGCCGGCATTCCCGTTTGGTCCTATTCTACCCCAGATTCTCGTAGATAAAACCAAGAACCTGTTCGGTCTCTTCCCACCCGATACATCCATCCGTCAGAGAGACACCATATTTAAGCTGGGACAAATCAGCCGGAATTTTCTGATTCCCGGCGTGGATATTGCTCTCGACCATCAACCCGAAAATGGATTTGTTTCCAAACCGTTTCTGGGCCATCAGATCCCGGATCACCAGACCCTGTTTCTGATAATTTTTCCCGGAGTTTTCATGAGAACAATCCACCATAATTTTCAGGGGGAAGTTGCTTTTACTCAGCTTGTTTTCACATTCTTCAATGTCTTCCATGTGGTAGTTGGGCCGTCCGGCGCCGCCACGGAGCACAATATGAGAATACTTGTTTCCGCTCGTATTTACAATGGAACAGAATCCATTGTCATCAACCGACAGAAAACTGTGACCGGCAGCTGATGATTGGATGGCGTTAACGGCAATATCGAGGTTCCCGTCGGTTCCGTTTTTAAATCCGACCGGTGCAGACAACCCGCTTGCCATCTGCCGGTGGGTCTGAGATTCGGTGGTCCGGGCACCGATGGCCACCCAGGAGACAAGTTCTGCGATATAGGCGGCAATAATAGGGTCGAGAAGTTCGGTGGCAGTGGGCATTCCCATTTCGGCGATGTCGATGAGAAGTTTCCGGGCCAGGTGCAGCCCGGCTTCCATGTCATTTGAACCGTTCAGGTGCGGATCATTGATCAATCCTTTCCAGCCCACCGAGGTTCTGGGTTTTTCAAAATACACCCGCATAATAATCATCATCCGGTCTTCGAAACGGGATTTGAGTTTCATTAACCTGGAGGCATAATCCAATGCAATGGCAGGATCATGAATGGAACAGGGACCAATAATCACCACAAACCGGTCATCTTTGCTGTCCAGAATATCAAACACATCCTGACGGCCTTTGAAAATCGTTTCACTGGCTTTATCGGTCAGAGGAATCTTGTTCCGTAAATCATTAATGGTAATGAGTTTGCGGTAATTTTTTACGTGGGTATTGTTAATCTGCATGACAGACATGTCTGACTCCAACCAGTGCCTCACTTTCAATCGAAACAGGTGATTTTTCCCCCGGACCCGCAGTGGCCCAGCCCCTCAAACGATGGGGGATGCCGAAAATTATTCGGATTTAGTGTAAATATAACCCCGTTGGCCGTTTTTTGAAAGCTTGGAAGGGGTTTTGCTCCGTCTATCAGGTGGATAAAGAAATCCGATTTACCAGCAGGATGAATACAAACCGTTAAAACGAACCCGGGTCTACCGAAGAATCATCAGCCGGAAGGACTGACTGTGGAATGAATCGGTCACATGAAGAATATAGACACCCGATGCAAGTCCGGTGGCAGAAACACCGATTGAATGGCTGCCTGCTTCACCGCGGAAAGTCTGTTTCCAAATTTCCTGGCCAGTTACCGAGTACAGAGACAGTGTCAGCATGGACGGTCGGAATAAGGTGACCGGCAACTGAAGGGATGGATTTCCAGGGTTCGGGTACGGAGGGTTGGCATGAAAGGAGTCGGGTTTTTCGGATTGATCTGTCACGGTGGTGCTGATTTCCTGGTGAATCCGTCCATCCAGACCGATCGCCTGCAGCGTGAGAACCGGAGGCGCCGGAACAGATTGAATGGAGTACCGTGCCTGATAAGAAGTCCGTCCGCTTGCCTGCAGGGAAGGATCCTCTGAGAAATGAAGAATCGCCTGATTTCCCATCTGCAAAACATAGCCCGCCAGTTCTGATTCATGAACCACCTCCCAGAAGGCGAGAAGCTGATTCCCTGAAAGAAAAGCCCGGAAACCCGTGATTTCAACGGGCAGCCCCGGGTTTTGTGCCAAAGCAGTGTAATAGCTGTTCAGTTTTCCAAAGCCCCAGGAATAATTGGGTGTGGAACCGGTTTGTGAATCGGTCCTTGAGCCAGTCTGAATCAGGCCTTTAATCTGTTCGGGAGTCAATTCCGGATCGGCCTGAAACAACAAAGCGGCCAATCCTGCCATGTGGGGAGCCGATGCAGAAGTCCCTCCCAGCGAACCTGCTCCAGAGTTCACGTTCGATGGTGCGGTGACTTCCGGCTTCATCCTGCCATCGCGTGTGGGTCCGGTGCTTGAAGAGGATTGCCGTAAACCTGTGCCTTTTTCATAGGCTGCAACCGCAATGGCTTCACGTGCCGTGGCAGGCATGGTCAGGGTGCGCTCACTGTTCACATGGGTCTGAACCGAGCCCGGAATGGATGACAGGTAAACCCACCCATCCCAGTTTCCCCCGGTTTGTGAATGCCGGGTGGACATGATAATGGTCCAGGTGCCTGTCTTGACCTTCCGGTTATTGAAATTGATCAGTTCCCAGTCAATTCCGACCAGATTACTGACCGGGTCCAGCGTATTCTGAACATAGAGAAACCCATCGGGTGTGGACAAGGTGTCATAGACTGACCGCCTGATAAATGGGCCGTATCGGGTTCCAGAGGGACTTTTTATCCGGATATCAATGCTATCTCCCGGAGGAAACCAATTGTTCACTGCAAATGCCTTGCCGTTGGTCTGGTCATTTGAGGTGATACTGACCGTCACAGAATCACTGAATCCAGCAGGAGGCACTGCACCGGATAAATGAATGGATTGACCACCATTATTGCCGGCCGCAATGGCAAAAATGACACCGGGACCCGATAGCGAATCAATGGCCAGTTCATGAAGTTTGGTTCCATCATGCGGACCAAACTGACTGCCAAGGCTGTAAGAGATGGCCACAGGACGGTTCATGGCCTTCGCCTTCTTCTGAATGTAATTGAACGCATCCACCGTGTTGCTGAGCGTGGAGCCTGATTTTCTGATCACCAGAATAATGCCGGCAGATGGTGCCATGCCCTTGATTCCGGACTGTGATCCATCCGAGGCGGCAATCGAAAGGCATACCGACCCATGACTGCTCCCGGGTAGACCAGTGACCAATCCTTCATCGATGTCGGCTGAAGACCATTCCGTGCCATACGAATAGGCTGGCTGGGTGGGATACCGGGCCGGAGTATTGGTTGCCTGATTCCAGATCCAGGCAATCCGAGTCGCACCTGATATGGTCTGATAGTCGCCTGAGGCGATTGAAAATCCGTCATCCACCACCCCAATGAGGGCGTTTTCTCCCGTCAGTCCGGAAGCATGGACTGAATCGGTCCAGGTTCCGATCCAGGTGGACCCGCTCATGAGGGTCGATCGGCTTGTATTCATCAGCGGTGAATCGGCCGGCCCATCTTCGATCCATTGAACAAAGGGAACGGACATAAGATCAGGAAGACGATCCACGGGACCTGAAACCGTTATGAGGCTGCCCAGTTGAGTCTGGATGCGGAAACCAGCCCCGGAAATGGCTGAAAGGGCCGATTCTGATTGATCCTTGAGGAGAAGGGTGAAATGGTGATCCTGCTTTTCTTCTCGGATCCTGGCTTCCGTTTTAACCGGGTGACCGATGGTTCGCTGCAATCCGGCTCCCATTTTGCTTTGAGCAAACAGGTTTTCCTGCGACAAACCAGTCCAACAAGGGATCAGGACAAAAACAACCAGCACCCACCAATGAAACGGCTGAAAACAGAGGAGGTTTTTCTGATTTTTCACACGATTAGATACATCCATCCCACTCTCCTTCAGCAGCGGAAACAACCCCACCTGCCGATGGGGCGTTTTTGCAGTCTTTTTTTCAACCTTTGCCGGGTTGGTTACATCATTAACCATCTGGACAGCGCCAGCACCGGGCTGCCGGTTGGTTTGCCGAATTGCCAATCACCGCCTTCTGCGCCATTTCCGCCAATATCAACATGGATAAAGGGAAGCGGGACTGCCGATTCGGGTCCGTGTTTATCAACCCCTGAAGTGATATCAAGAAAGGCGGCCGGGAACTGATGCCCACGTGGTGTGGCCGAGGAGGGAGCTGAATTACAGGAGACGATATCTTCTGCTTCCGATTTGGCGGCTACAAACTCATAATCCTCACGACGAAGTCTGGAACGCTCAAACGGATCTCCGACCTGTTCACTGATATCCTGCAGCTGAATGCCAAACCGGCTTTTAAGAGAAACACCGTTTTCAATGAGAAGCGGGTAAGATCCGTATGCACGGTAACTGTGACCAGTCAGGGTGGCAATGGTCATCAGAACCGGGTTGATGGCAGAGACAGCCTCTTCAGCAGCCCGGGCCAGCAGGTCAGCAAGTACCAGTCGTCCTTCGGCATCGGTGTTTCCGATTCGCACCCTCACCCCTGCCCGGGAGGTAATGATTTCATCGGTAACGAAGGAATCGGGACCGATTGAATTTCTGACAGCACCCAGATAACCGATGACTTTCAGATTCTCAGGTTTCTGCTCAGCTAACACTTTGAAGAATCCGGCCACTGCACCAGCCCCTCCTTTGTCGCGGCTCATGCCTGCCATGTGGCCATCCACTTTCAGGTCGGCTCCGCCTGTGTCATAGGTTAACCCTTTGCCAATCAGGTATACAGTCTGATGAACCGTACCTGGGGGTGTGTATTCCAGACGGATAATTCTGGGATGATGTCTCTCGACAGCCAACGAGGCCCGTGAAACTGCACCGACGAGCGGATATTCACGATCGATGGCGGTCGGATCCGATTCAATGGAAAGCCTGACGGAAGTTCCTTTAAATACGTTCTGACAGAGAACGGCCATTTCTTCCGGAGACATCCGTTCTGGTTCGGGGCCTGTGATGTCACGGGCGACAAATCGTCCTTTTTCGATTCCAATCACCGGTTGCAGACGTTTTTGAATGGCCTGGTCGGCTGACAGAATAAAGAGTTGTCTGAATGGTCGCTCAGGTTTAAATTCTCTGGCTTCCAGCGGTTGCCACAAGGCAGAAAGAAAACCATGCAGAACCGATTCAGCAGCATAGATAAAGGAATGATTGGTTAAGACAAGAAGCAGGGATGGTTGCCGGATTCCTGCCATTTTTGCGCGGTTTGCCACCTGATTGCCGGCATCGGCATATCGTCTCACATCATCCGTAAAGTGATTCAGCGGTCCGGCCTGGATCCATACCAGACGATTTCCGGGGAGACCGGGAGCAGGAATCAGAACAGCCTGGCCGGGTTTGCCGGATTGCTGATCAATGGCGAGCCAGGACCGGATGGGTTCTGCAATCTCACCGGGCAACCCATTCGGGTTTTCAAGTGGCTGATCGGTAACCACCAGCAATCCATCCGAATCAGAAGGAAAGGATGATGGTTGATTGAATTGGATAGAAGGGAACCAGCTTTCGGCAGAAATCTGATCGTAAGTGGTTTTGGGACGTTTATAAATGGCCATGGTCGTTCCGGTTTTGAGGTTTTTTGTATCTTCTGGAATCCCGCAGACGTTTTTTGGGTTCTTGGGTGAAAGTAAGGAAAATTATGAATCTTCTCATCTTTATCTGGACACTCCTGATGACTGCACAACCCGGATCCATCTACGATTTTACGGTCACTTCCATTGAAGGAAAATCCGTTGACCTTTCCGAATACAAAGGCAAGGTAGTGTTGTTTGTCAACGTGGCATCAAAATGCGGATATACTTCGCAATACCGGGATCTGCAGGCCTTGTATGAAAAGTATGACAGCAGTGGGTTGGTCATCATTGGGATTCCTGCCAATAATTTTGGTGGTCAGGAACCCGGCACTGACAAGCAGATCATGGAATTTTGCTCAACCACCTATCAGGTCACTTTCCCGATGCTTTCAAAAATGAGTGCGAAAGGGAAGGATCAGAGTGCGCTTTTTCAATTCCTGACTTCCCGGGAGAATCCGGATTTTACCGGCGAGATCAAATGGAACTTTGAAAAATTCCTGGTCAACCGTGAGGGTGAACTTGTTCACCGGTTCAGAAGCGGGGAAAAGCCTCTTGGCGGCGACCTGGAAAAGGCCATTAAAAGTCTGCTGTAAACGGTTATTCGAAACTGGCCCTGAATGACTGAAACTCAGCTTTCAGGGCATCCAGTTCTGCACGCAGGTCGGTCACCTGTTTTTCCAGCTCCACTACCCGGTCCGCCGCCACCACAGACCCGGGTTCTGCCATAGAACTGGCCGCCTCTGCCCCCATCAGCAGATGCATCCACCGGGCTTCCTTCTGACCCACCAGTTTCGGAAGCTGAACCACCATGGGATGTTCCCCTTCAGAAAGGTCCCTGAGTCCGGTCAGTACACGGTCCAGTTGCCCGATTTCTTTCATACTGCCCGACCGGCTGTTCAATTCACCGGGTGTCTGCGGTCCCCTTAGAACCAGCAGCATGAGGATAACAAGGTCTTCCGGAGGTAGCGCCCACCGTTCATTACACAAATGCCGGTAACGGAACACGCGGCTTCCTGTGGACAGAACCGGTGCTGCCAGACGTTTATCATTCAGACTGACCAGAATTGAATTGACATCCGTTTCGGTGAGGTTGACGGTGGGTTCACGGTTCGATTTCTGATTGCAGGCGTTGACCAGTGCATGAACCGTCATCGGGTAGTACTCGGGTGTGGCAAAGGATTTTTCAACCAATGACCCCAACACCCTGCATTCCTGAAATGTTAAAACCGGAAACTCTGTGGCTGGCATATCTTTCCTTATCTGATCACTAAAAACCGGCAGGAAATCACCTGATCTCCCATCCGGATCCGGGCAAAATAAAGTCCGGCAGCCCTGTGGTCAAACCGGAATGAAAAAGTGGTTCCCGAAGCCTGAAACCGGTCGGTTCTCTGACCGAGAAGGTTATAGATGCTGATTTCATCCATAGAACGCGCAGTTTGCACAGTGAAATGGCTCGTTCCCGGATTCGGATATACCCGTGCGGATGAGAGATCCTGTGGAGGTTCAGGGGGGAATGCCTGTAAAACCATCAGTCCGCCTCGTTCGGTGCCCGCCACCAGTAAAGACCTGTTCTCCTGCAAGACCAGGCCTCCGGGTGCCAGACGTCTGACCCCGGTGTTGTATTCCAGATCAGGAATGGGTTGGTAAACGGGGGATTTTCCTGAAGCACCGAAATAGATTTTCAGCTCACCGGATGAAGTTCCGACCAGCAAGTCGGGAAAACCATTTCTGTCCCAATCTGCAAAATGGGGTGAAACAGGGCCCTCACCGATGGAAAAGGACCAGTTTATCAGCCGGATGAAGGACGGCTGAGTGGAAGAACCCTGATTTTCGTAAAAGTGAATGTCCCCGCTGGCATTGCCCACCACCAGATCGGCATCTCCATCAGAATCCCAATCGGTAAACGAAGGATGGGCCACATTCCCGGTGCCGAGTCCCGTCAGCCAGGACCGCTGATTGAGGAAGAGCGGCTGACCAGCCGACCCTGTGTTTTCCCATGCCACCAATCCCTGATTCAGGGTCCCTGAAATCAGATCGGGCAATCCATCACCATTCAGGTCAGCCACCACCGGGGAGGTTTCAAACAACCCCGTTCCGGTGACCAACGGACCTGCTGAAAGGTCATAGCGATCGCCTGTTTTTGCTGTCAGAAGATTAATCTGGCCGGACTGGCTGCCGACGATCAGGTCGGGTAGGCCATCCAGATTGATATCAGCCAGGCTGATTCTCGAATGACGGCCCCAATCAGGAGAATCCAGATAATTTTTTGTTTCCAGAAAATAGTCAGGCTCGGTGCGGGTGCCGTAGTTCCGGTAGTGGAGAAAATTGTCACGTGAAGCCGTGCTGATGTTAACGCCAACAAACAGATCGGGCAACGAATCGGGACCGGCAAACTGTACCTGATTGTAACCGGGAGTTTCGATGGGATCCCAGACAGGAAAGGCATCGGACTGGTAGGAGAAGACCGGTTGCGTAAGGGAACCTGTGTTCTTGAACCGGTAAATGCCCGATGACAGAAAATCACCAAAAAATACATCGGTCAAACCGTCGTTTTCATAGTCAAACAGGTAAACCGCACTGGCACCGTGTTGCGGATTGGCTGGTTTTCCCATCCGGTCCGGACGGACAATCACAGTATCCTGCAAAACGAGAATTCCGCCAAACTGCAACGTGCGGAAGGTAAATATGGGCTCGGTTTTGGATCCGGTGTTTTCCCAATGCAGAATGGATCCTTCAGGCAATCCACCAAAAAAATCCAGGTCACCATCCAGATCAACATCGGCCAGATGAGGCTGACTCAGCGGATCGGTGCGGATGGTGGTGCCATTTTCACCAGGCAGCAATCTGACTTCATCCGGATTTCCGGAGGTGAAGAACGGGAACCACACACAATCACCAGCGTTATTTTGAGTGATCAGGTCCGGTTGGGTATCTCCATCAAGATCGGCGAATAAAAACCAGTTGATGATCGGGAATGAAGGGTGTCCGGGTTTAAAGGTCAGCTGACCCGATGAATCAGACAGAAAAAGGAGTTGTTCGGATTGATTATCCAGGATAAACAGATCATCGGTTCCGTCGGAATTCAGGTCGGCAAACTGAAATCTGGGGCTGTTTAATCCACCAGTTTCCGGAAAGGAAAGGGTGTCCTTTCCGTTGATGAAGATCCATGGAGACAAGACTGGTCGCATCGTTTGTGAAATAGCGATGCCGTGAACAAACAGAAAAACCAGCAAAAGGCTGGTTTTCAGGGCATCCATGCGATTCCGGCCGCAAAGCTTCCTACGGGGCGGCTTGCCAGTTGGGTCCGTGTAGCCGCATCAAAGAGAACAAAATAACCCGGTGGCCCACCTCGGGTGGTCGGATGGTGTTCGCTCAGATCGCCTGTCTGATTTTCGCAGGTCAGTCCGGCACGCCGGCCATCTGAGGAAAAGGCAATGCCATGTGGTTGAGCAGGAAGATCGCCCAGGGTGGTTACCTGTCTGGTGACAGTGTTGATGATGGATACCGACCGGTTGCCCTGATTGGCTACCCAAAGTTCATTGGTTCCAGGCCGGAATTCGGCCAGTAACGGATTCTTACCCACCTGGACAGAATCGGTGATGTCACCTGTGGTCGGATCGGCTACCCTGACTTCTCCCGATGTTTTACAGGTGATATACAAGCGGCCATCCGATTTCTGAAAACGGATCTGGTAAATACCATACTGCTGACTGACCGACCCTGTGGGAGGAACGTTGCGGGAGACAGGGAAGGAGGTGATGTTTCCTGTCCTGAGCGAAATCCGGTAAAGCAGATCAGTGGTCTGACCACCGGTAAACACAACCGAATCGCCGGGAAGAACCACCAGTGCATGCGGATTCGATGCCAATCCGGTATAATCCCTGATGAGCGTCATGGTTCGTGTATCAATCCGGTGAATCCGGTTCTGTGAACTGAAGTTTGTCACAAGCAATTCATTGCCACCGGATAGCAACTCCACATGGGCTGGGTTTCCGCCAACGTGAATGGATCCGGTTATTTGTCTGGAAGCCAGATCCACACGAATCACTTTTCCGGCCGAATAAAGCGAAAGGTAAGCCAATTGTCTTTCCTGATCGAGGGCCAGGTAATGCGGTGCCTGAGGTGCACCCGCAGGCACAGGCCAGACTGGTGAATAAAGCGGGATGATCCTTGACAGATAAGCTGAATTACCTGTCAGCCGGGTCAGTAAATCCTCACCCTGGTTGGTAATCAGAAAAAACCCCGATCCGGAAGCCGAGTACATCGGTTGTGCATCCGGTTTTTCTCTGGCTCCTTCCAGGATCCATTGTGAAATCAACGCAATTTCACGGTCAGGAAGGGGGGCCATATTCAATGGCATCCGCGGGGTCGCAACCGGACCGGCTGAGACCGATCCATTGATGTGCTGAAAGAGTGAACTGAAAACCGGCTGGAACGGGACGACCACACTCCCACGTGATCCCGTTCCATGGCCCACTTCCTCCCAGGAGGTCAGACGCAAAGTGGAATCCCCATGAAAAACTTTCCCGAGTGAAGTTGCGTCATCAGCATGGCAGCCGCTAAGGGCACAGGACCGGTTAAAAACTGGCTGAATCTCCGTCCGGTAATCCACTCCGTCAGCAGAGGAGTGATCGGTCTCAGAGCAGCCTGCCAACAGCAGGGCCCCCGAAGAAATCAGGTTAAACAGAAAACGATTCATGCTTAAAAGATGATGGGTTTCCCGAAAGAAATCCACTTACCTGATTAAAATGACTTTCCTGGTATCTGAATAACCCGCTGCCAGTAACCGGATCATATAAATGCCCGATGCCATTTCATTCATCCGTACAGACCAAGAGTGAGAACCGGGACCGAAGGAACCAGGCTGATCAACCCGGACCTTTTGGCCGGCCAGATTGAAAATTTCAACTGTGACTTCGGAAGAAACGGGCTGGTACCAGGAAACAGTGGTAGCTGGGTTAAATGGGTTCGGCCAGGCAGAGAGAACCCGGAACTCCTTCATGGAATGGGTCTGAGGCTCATTGTCGCTCAGCCAGATAGAACCTTCTGCCACCTGAATGTCATCCACAGCCGCATAAGTGATGGGTCTGACAGAAGGTGAGGTGATCTGGTCAACCCCTTCAATATTCTGGAACCTGATTTTAACCTGGGAAAATGTGGTGAAATGAGTGGTCAGATCAATTACATCGGAAACCCAGTCCTCATCCGGAGTCGTGAGGGTTTTTACACGGATCCAGCTGGAACCGTTGTCACCACTGATCTCAACATGAAAGGTATCATTTATAGCACCCAGGTTGACGGGAGGCCGGTATATTCTGGAATAGCGGATGGCCGGATTCGTCAGAAAAGAAGCATTCAATGTGGGGGAAGTCAGGGTGGAAACACCTCTGGCTCCGGCCGGACTGGAAGGCCTTCTTGCCTTTGAAATGAGGGCTTTGCTGTCATAGTCGCCTGTGTGATCGTGAGTGGGCAGGTTACCGGCCGATGAAAACAGACGGGTATTATCCAATTTCCAGGAGAAAGCAGATTTATCCGACAGGTCTTTGACCGACCATTCACCATTTGAAAAACCACTTGGTTCCGAGAAAGTCCAGCTGAGCCCCGGGATCAGAACATAATCTTTGTTGATCGGGCTGAAAGATTTCACCTCAAGCTGATCAGAGTAGGTCAGATGACCGGGGTAGAACACCAGAACCGTCCATGTTCCCTCGGGTAGTTCAAGTCCGGCCTTTCCCTGATCACTGGTGAAAAGTTCAAACTTTTTATCGGTGTTGGAAACGGTTGTCAATGCGTTCTCGGCCGGATTTTCATCTGAGTCAACCACTGAAAGGGTTGTGGTGGCCTGAAACAATTTTCTTAGCTGAACATCCAGGGGCTTGGTGGCTCCGGGAACCACTTCAATATTGGTAACGGTGGCAGTCTCATAACCTTCAGCTGAAAAAACCAGATCCAGGGTTCCCGGCAGGGAGCCATAGGAAAACTGCCCTTCATCATCGGAGTACAAAATCATGCGGCTTTGAGAGGGGTCCGTCCAGGTGGCATGAACCTTCACCCCGACGGCCGGTGCTCCAAACTGATCGGTAAGGGTACCGGTGACATATCCTGGCTCGGGGGGAGTTGCAGAAATAATGATCAGTCCGTCTTCAATATCCGCCAAAAGGATATTCCCTGAAGGAAGATAGGGATACACTCCCCATACATTGGTGAATGAACCATTTCGTCCTGACTGTCCATCCGTATCATAGTTGGCCACTTCGACGGGTGCTTTCCGGTTCCGCAGGTCAAAAAGCCGGTATCCATCTTCATAATACGCAACATGATTCAGGCTTCCGTTGATATGGGCGTTATGAGCCATGGAGTTCAGACCAGCAAAATACTCGGCAACCAATCTGGGGTTGGAGTGATCGCTGACATCCCAGAAATTCAGGGGCATGTTGGGTTCTTCATCGGTCTGTGCAATGAATTTGCCATCCTGTGTGGGCCAGATGTTATGAGTAAAGTTTTCAGGATAATTTGTTTGGGAGATCAGTTTCAGATTGGCCTTATCGGTGGCATCGAAAATCTGGATGCCTTCTCCATAGATGGCAGCTGCATAAATCGTGTCACGAAGGGCCTGTGAATCGTGCCAGTAATTGTTTTCGAAGCGGCCAGCTTCCACAGGATTCACCGGGTCGGTAACATCCAGAATCATGTTGACATAATTGGGAAGGGAAGGATGTCTGGCTCCGTTCAGATATAAAAACTGGTTTTCCATGGATATGGTATGAACAGTGCCGTTTTTCAGTCCGGTGGTAAATCGTTTCACCAGAATGGCGGTATCGGGTAACTCAGACAGATCGATAATATGCATGCCCTGCAGGTTGGCAGGAGCCGACCCTTCAGTGACCACATAGGCATAATCTCCGCGGACTCTGAGCTCGCGCCAGATGGAAGGTGGCCCGGGAATAAAAGCCACTTCTTTAGGACTGGCAGGGTTGGTTACCTCAATAATAGAGAGCCCCTCATAGGCTCCGATCAGGGCATATTCGTGACCGTCTCTGGCATATCCCCAGATGTTGGAATAAGCGCCCGGGCGTGGATTCAGGGTACCGAGCAGGGTGGTATTGCGGTTAACGGCAGGTTGGGCCAGCAGACCATCCTGAAAAACGATGAGGCTGAGTAAAACGACTAAAAAAGTTGGTTTCATGCGATTCTGAATTGGTTATCTTTCTGGACTAAACAATTAAAGTACAACGCTCGTTTCGCGAAAGAAAATATTTCTGAATCAGATAATCGGAGAATATTATCCGGTAAAAGAGTCCGGTTATGAACCCCACCCGGGCTGGTGTATTTTTGCACGATGCAAGAAAAAACCGATTTGAAGGGCAAAGACCTTGCCGAATTAAAAGCGTTGATGAGTTCTGTTGACGAGAAGCCATTTCGTGCAGGTCAGCTCTATCAGTGGATGTATAAATTCGGCGTGAGTGATTTTAATCTCATGACCAACCTGCCGGTTGGATCCCGGCAAAAATTTGAGTCGTTGTTTCATGTCTCCACCCTGAAGTCTGTACGGGAGGCTGTGAGTCTGGATGGAACCGCCAAATTCTTATGGAAACTGGCCGATGGAAAGGACATTGAATCGGTGCTGATTCCGGATGACCGGCGGTTAACCGCCTGTGTGTCCAGTCAGGTAGGTTGTGCCCTGGCTTGCCGGTTCTGTGCAACCGGAACCATGGGCCTGACCCGGAATCTGACACCGGGCGAAATTTACGATCAGGTTTTCATGATGAACCGGTGGGCCATGGCCACACGTGGACAACAGATCACCAATATCGTATTCATGGGAATGGGTGAGCCCATGATGAATCTTCAGTCTGTAATGAAGGGAATCGATCTGATTGCCGATCCTGCCGGTGTGGCCATTTCCCGAAGGCGGATAACCATTTCAACTGCAGGTGTGGCCCATAAAATCAGAGAACTGGCCGATCTGGAAACGAAAACGCTTCTGGCTGTTTCACTTCATGCCGTCTTTCCTGATAAGCGGAATTCTATTATGCCGATTAACAAGGGGACCGGTTTGGAAGAATTGCTGGAATCGGTTGTTTACTACTGCCGTAAAACCGGCCAGCGTGTGACCTATGAATATGTGATGTTTCAGGATTTCAATGATGGTCCTGAAGATGCCAAGCGTCTTGCCGACATTTGCCGGCTTGCACCAAGCAAGGTTAATATCATTTTGTACAATCCGATTGAAGGAGCACCGTTCGCCAGAGTCAGTCAGGACCGGCTGAACGCATTTATCCGTATTCTGGTAGACCGTCATGTGACGGTGGTGGTCAGGCAGAGCAGAGGACAGGATATTGATGCGGCCTGTGGTCAGCTTGCGGTCCGGAATCAGAAAGAAGGTCAGCTTGTTAGCCACTGAGACGAACCATTCCTGTGATTACTGCCGCTGGGTTGCTGGTCTTGATCGGCCGGTGGGGGGCATTTTGCTCGAAACATCCGATTGGGTGGTAATTCACCATCAGAAGATTCCTTGTCCCATTCCGGGATGGATTCATGTGGTCAGCCGGCACCATACTCCGGTTTTTGGTCAGTTAAGCGAAACGTCCCGTTCTGGTCTTTTCCGGTTATTGGAATCTCTTACACAGACCCTGACCCAACTGACCCGCGCCGATGCGGTAGATTGGGTCATGTTCCCGTCGGCAGGCGGCCATTGGAATGCACAACTCATTCCCGTGAACCGGTCGGTTCCGCCCGATTTTCGTGGACCTGCCTTGTTTTCCTGGCAACCCGATATGCCTTCCGGAATCCTGGGCGTAGAAGGATTCTGCGATCACTTCCGCTCCTTTCAGGCTGAATCGTTAAGCAGAATTTGATATTTACCAGAAAAGTCAATAAATTGCCGATCTATTTTTTTTAAGACTTTGACGACCAATCAGACATGATCATCATTCTCTTCGGTGCACCCGGTGTTGGAAAAGGAACCCAGGCAAAACTGCTTCAGGAGCGTCGGAACTGGTTCCACCTGTCCACCGGTGATCTGCTCCGGGCTGCTATCCGCGATCAGACCCCGTTGGGGAAATCAGCCAAATTCTACATGGATAAGGGCGAATTAGTGCCCGATGATGTGGTCATTGGGTTGGTTGAAGAAAAAATCGCCGATCAGTCTGCGCCGGAAGGATTTATTCTGGATGGATTTCCCAGAACTCAGGCTCAGGCTAAGGCTCTGGATGACATGCTGGCTGCTCATGGTAAGTCCATCAGTTCGGTTATCAACCTGATTGTACCCGAAAATCTGATTGTCCACCGCATTACGCAGAGACGGGTGTGTCCGTCCTGTGGCGCTTCATACAACCTGGAAGCCAATCCGCCAAAGAATGGCTTGAATTGTGACGCATGCGGTACCCTTGTGACCCTCCGTGATGATGACCGCGAGGAAACCATCCGGAAACGGCTGAAGGTGTATGAAGAAAAAACAGCCCCGCTCATCAGCTATTATACCCTCACCGGTAAACTGACCGATCTGGATGCGGTTGGTGAAATTGAAGATATTTATAAACGGTTGGGGAACCACGTTCCCCGGGCGTGAACGGTCATGCTGGTTAACATTTCGAAATTGCCGGATGGGCGGCATCATTACCGGTTTGATGACAGGCCGGATGCATTCCGGGAAGAAACCGGATTAACAGGCTTTCAGGCCGGGGTCATCCTTGATAAAGCTCATGATACCTTCCTGTTTACTCTTCAGGTGAACGGAAGTGTGGAATTGAGTTGCGACCGTTGTCTGGAGCAGGTGAACCTGGCGGTGAATGAAACCACCAGCGTGGTGTACCGGCCCGATGGGGATGAAACTCTGGATCCGGATGTAAAACCGCTGAGCCGTGATCAGAACATCATCGACCTGACCCCGGATGTTGTGGATACCATTCGCCTGGCCATTCCGATGAAAGTTGTGTGTAGCGAAACCTGCAAAGGGCTGTGTCCCTCCTGCGGGGTAAATCTGAATCAGACTGCCTGCGGATGCTCGAATGACACCATCGACCCCCGCTGGGAAAACTTACTGAAATTGAAGAATAATTAACGGAGTCTATCATGCCAAATCCAAAACGGAAATCGTCCAAAATGCACGCACGTAACCGTCGTGCTCATTTCAAATCCGCCACTCCTGCACTGAGCGTCTGCCCGAAATGTCAGCATCCGAAACTGCAGCATCGCGCATGCGCCAACTGCGGATTCTATGCCGGAAAGTACGTGGTTGAGAAAACTGAAAAAGTCTGATATCTTTCAGTAAGAAATCAAGTCTGGAGGTGAGTTATGCGGATCGTCGTTGATGCGATGGGAGGCGATTTTGCACCAAAAAACATCGTTGCCGGCACTCTTGAAGCCATTCAGGAATCCGGAAACCGGTTTGAAGTGATTCTGACCGGTGACGAGACAGCGATCCGAAAGGAACTCGCCGATGCCGGAGCATCTCTGCCGGCCACCTGCCATATCCATCACTGCTCCCAGGTGATCACCTTTGAAGATTCGGCCGCAACGGCCGTTAAAGGTAAACCTGACAGTTCGATTGTGGTCGGATTGGGTCTCTGCCGCGAAGGCAAGGCCGACGCCTTTCTCAGTGCCGGCAATACAGGTGCTGTGATGGCAGCCTCCACTTACATTCTCGGTCGGATTCCGGGTGTGTCCCGTCCGACCATTTCCGCGTTTTTCCCCCGCCGTCCTTCCGGTCATAATCTGATCCTCGATGTTGGCGCCAATGTGGACTGCAAGGCTGAACATCTGGTTCAGTTTGCCGTCATGGGTTCCATCTTCTGCCGCGAAATGCTGGGTGTACCCAATCCGAAAGTCGGATTGCTGAACATCGGCGAAGAGGAAGGAAAAGGGAACGAGCTTGCCAAGGAAGCCTGGCCAAAACTAAAGGCCAGTCATCTCAACTTTGTTGGCAATGTGGAAGGCCGCGACCTTTTTACCGATGAAGCCGATGTCTATGTCTGTGACGGGTTCACCGGGAACATCATTCTCAAATTTGCCGAATCAATCGGCCACCTGATCTCCCACCAGTTAAAAAAACAAATGGTTTCCATGCAGCTGCCCGAAGAGAAAATGATGCAGATCGGCGGCGTGCTTAAACAAACCATGAAATCCTTTGATTACGAGGAATTTGGCGGCGTTCCGCTCCTCGGCGTAAACGGGGTTTCCATCATTGGCCACGGTGGCTCTACACCCAAGGCCGTTAAAAACATGATTTATGAAGCTGAAAAGATGGTTAACCTCGGTGTTAACCGGAAAATTCAGGAAGCGATTTCGCAAAATCAGTAATACAGGATTCTTCCGATGAAAATCACCGCAACAATTACGGCCGTAGGAAAATATCTTCCTGAGGATGTCCTTTCCAATAAAGATTTCGAGAAAATGTTCGATACCACCGATGAGTGGATCACTACCCGGACCGGAATTTCTGAACGGCGGATTCTGAAAGACCCCAATAAAGCCACCAGCTACATGATGGCTGAAGCCTGCCGGCGGGTCCTGGAACAACGCAAAATCAAAGCCGAAGAAATTGATCTGATCGTTGCCTGCACCGTAACCCCCGACATGTTTTTCCCATCCACTGCCTGCCTCGTGCAGAATGAAATCGGAGCTAAAAAGGCGTTTGCCTTCGATCTCAGTGCAGCTTGTTCAGGGTTTTTATATGGTTTGACGACCGGTGCTCAATTCATTGAAAGCGGAAAGTGCAAAAAGGTTTTGGTGGTCGGCGGCGATAAGATGAGTTCAATCGTGGACTACACAGACCGGACCACAGCCATTCTGTTTGGAGACGGGGCCGGTGCTGTCCTGCTCGAACCTACCACAGATGGTACCGGTATTCTGGATTCCATTCTGTATTCTGATGGTTCCGGAAAAGATTATTTATATATGAAGGGGGGCGGAAGCCTTCATCCTCCCACCCACAAAACGGTCGATTCAAAAATGCATTACCTCTTCCAGGATGGTAAAACCGTTTTTAAATCAGCGGTAACCGGTATGGCCGATGTTTCTGCTGAAATTCTGGAAAAAAATGGTCTGAAAGGCTCGGATGTGGCCTACCTGATCCCCCATCAGGCCAATCTGAGAATTATTGATGCCACCGCTAACCGGATGGGAATTGATAATTCAAAAGTGATTATCAATATCGGAAAGTATGGCAATACCACTGCCGCCACCATCCCACTGGCCCTTTGTGACGCAATCGAACAATCGAAAATCCGCCGTGGTGATAATATTATCCTTGCTGCCTTTGGTGCAGGATACACCTGGGGTGCGATCTGGCTGAAATGGGCTTACAATACCTGATCAGTAAGGAATTATTTTCATGAAAACAGCTTGGGTTTTTCCGGGACAGGCGTCCCAATATGTCGGAATGACCTCCGATTTCAGGCAGTCATCTGCAGAAGCCGCCGACTTTATCCGTCAGGCAGACCGGGTGCTTGGATTTCCCATTTCCGATATCATGATTGCGGGCCCTGAGGACCAATTAAAACAGACCGAGATCACTCAGCCAGCCATTTTTATTCATAGTCTGCTGGTGGCCAGATTCCTGAAAGGGGAGTTTCATGCGGTGGCCGGACATTCACTGGGTGAGTATTCGGCCCTGTGCGCAGCCGGCGTATTCGATTTTGAAACCGGCCTGAAACTCGTTCGTCTGCGTGGAGAACTGATGCAGAAAGCAGGCACAGACAATCCGGGAACCATGGCTGCTGTGGTCGGAGCCACTCCCGATGCGGTGGCCGAAGCCTGCCGGGAAGCCTCCTCTGCCGGAATCGTTCAGCCAGCTAACTTCAACTCTCCTGGTCAGATTGTGATTTCCGGATCGGTTGATGGCGTTCGGCGTGCAATGGAAATTGCCAAAACCAAGGGCGCGAAAATTGTGAAGGAACTGGTCGTTTCAGGTGCCTTCCACTCCCCGCTGATGGCCTCGGCCTCTGAAAAACTGGGTCACGCGCTTCAAACAACCGAATTCAAAACACCTTCAGTCGCCGTCTATACCAATGTGACAGCAGAACCGGTTACGGACCCTGCCACCTTGAAATCCCTCTCCCTTAAACAGCTGACCAGTCCGGTCTTATGGGAGAATTCAGTAGTGAATATGTCACGCGATGGAATCGGACGGTTTGTAGAAGTCGGACCCGGAAAAGTTCTGCAGGGACTGATTAAGAGGACCGTCACCGATGCGGTTTGTCTGGGTGTTGATAAATTTTCTGAACTGGAAGGAGCCACCGCATGATCAACCTGAAAGGTAAAACAGCTCTGGTTACCGGCGGAACCCGAGGTATCGGCAGGTCCATTGTGTTGAAACTGGCTGAAGCCGGTGCCGATGTCGCCTTTACCTACCGCAGTTCGTCTGCTCAGGCAGATGAATTAAAAGCCGAAGTGGAAAAACTGGGTGTGAGGGCTCTTGCATTCCAATCGGATGCAGCCAATGCTGAACAGGCTGTCAAAACCGTTTCTGAACTGGTTGCTGCGTGGGGCCGCCTGGATGTTCTGGTTAATAATGCCGGAGTGACCAAGGACGGACTCCTCATGCGGATGACCGAAGCTGATTGGGATCTGGTGATCAATACCAATCTGAAATCGGTTTTCAATTATACCAAAGCTGTGATGAAAACCATGATGAGCCAGCGATCGGGAAAAATTATCAATATTTCCTCGGTAGTTGGATCCATGGGGAATGCCGGACAGGCCAATTATGCCGCTTCCAAGGCTGGTATTGCCGGTTTCAGTAAATCGGTGGCCAAGGAACTTGCCAGCCGGAACATCACCTGTAATGTGGTTGCTCCGGGTTGGGTCGAAACCGACATGACTTCTGTTCTTTCTGAAGATGCACGGAATGCTTTTCTTCAGAATATACCCCTGAAACGGTCTGCCACACCAAATGATATTGCCAACGCCTGCTTATTCCTATCCTCCGACCTGAGTAATTATATTACCGGTCAGGTTCTGCATGTGGATGGCGGAATGGTGATGGCCTGACTTTGCAGCAAGGCTGCCTGACTATTATTTTTGCAAATCTTCTGAAAAACATCTAACAAAGGAGCACCATCGTGGCCAACGTTTCGGAAAAAGTAAAAGAAATCATTATCGAAAAACTGGGAGTTGATGCTACCCAGATCACCAACGAAGCCAGTTTCACCAATGACCTGGGTGCCGACTCTCTCGACACCGTTGAACTGATCATGGAATTCGAAAAGGCCTTCGGAATTACCATTCCGGATGAAGATGCCGAAAAAATCGGTACCGTTGGCGATGCGGTTAAATACATCGAATCGCACTCCAAGTAAATCCCGTCGTCTTTTCCTTGATTCATTCCCGGCGGGCAGCAGCCCGGACCGGGAATTCCTTAATTAAAGGGTTCCCATCATGCAAAAACAACAACGTGTTGTCATTACAGGAATGGGTGCGCTTACCCCTATCGGGTTAACGGCACCAGCTTTTTGGGATGGTCTCATGGCTGCAAAGTCAGGAGCAGGTCCGGTAACCCGGTTCGATCCAACCCAGTTTGATACCAAATTTGCCTGTGAACTCAAAGGGTTTAATCCGGCCGATTATATGGATCGGAAAGCCGCTCAGCGGATGGATGCCTTTTGCCAGTATGGCGTGGTTGCCGCCGATGAAGCCATTCTCGATTCTGGAATAAACAGTTCTGCCAATCTGGATAAAAACCGGGTCGGTGTGACCATTGGTTCCGGAATCGGTGGAATGCAGGTGTATGAAAATCAATGCCGGAATTTCATTGAAGGCGGTCCCGGACGGGTCAGCCCCTTCTTCATTCCGATGCTGATTCCCGACATCATTGCCGGGCATGTTTCGATCAAACATGGATTCAAAGGGCCCAATTACTGTACAGTCAGTGCCTGTGCCACCGGAAGCCACTCAATTGCTGATGCGTTCATGCTCATCACCATGGGATTGGCTGATGTCATGGTGGCGGGTGGGGCCGAAGCCCCGGTTTGTAACCTCGGTGTTTCCGGGTTTAACTCAATGAAAGCCATGTCCACCCGGAATGATGCCCCCGAAAAAGCCTCCCGGCCCTTCGATAAGGATCGGGATGGATTTGTGATCGGTGAAGGGGCCGGTGTGCTGGTATTGGAATCCTATGAACATGCCATTGCCCGTGGTGCCAAAATTTATGCAGAAATGGTTGGTTTTGGTATTACTGCCGACGCTTACCACATCACGGCTCCCGCCCCGGGTGGGGAAGGCGCCGTCCGCGCCATGAAAGGTGCAATTGCCATGGCCGGTATCAATCCTTCTCAGATCGGTTATGTGAATGCACACGGCACATCCACCCCGTTGGGTGATAAGCAGGAATCGGAAGCCATCAAGACTGTTTTTGGTGATCACGCCTACAAAATGAAGGTCAGTTCCACCAAATCCATGACCGGTCACTTATTGGGTGCGGCCGGTGGTATTGAAGCCATTGCCACCATCCTGGCTATAAAGAACGGCCGGATACCTCCGACCATTAACCTTGAGAATCAGGATCCGGAATGCGATCTGGATTATGTTCCTAACAAACCGGTTGATTTTGCGCTTGAATACGCCATGAGCAATACCTTTGGTTTTGGCGGCCATAACGCAACCCTGCTGATCAAAAAATATCAATCCTGACCTATGATTGAATGGGGAAACCAGGTCCGGCGGTTGCCGGACCTTTTCTCTCCCTCCTGGTGGAAACGTGCGCTTCGTTACCGCCATCTTACCGGCTACCTTGTCAGAAATCCCGATCTGTTCCGGGTTGCCCTGACTCATAAAAGCTACCTTGAAAACACCTCTGAGTTTGCCTCGAGCAGCTACGAACGTCTCGAATTCCTCGGTGATGCCATTCTGGATCTGGTGGTGGCCGAAACTCTTTTTCACGAGTTTCCCGACCGAAACGAAGGCTTTCTTTCCAAAAAACGGGATCAGATTGTAAATGGCCGGCTTCTTTCCCGTATCGGTGAAGAATTGGGGCTTTTTAACTACATTTCTGCAACCCGCGGATTAAAAAGGGGAGTGGTCTATGAGAACCAGAAAATGCTGGCTGATACACTCGAAGCTCTTATTGGTGCCATTTACATTGATCATTCATACACCATGGCCCGGCGCTTCGTTCAACGGGTGATCATCTCACGTATTGACTTTTCTCACTTGAGCACTCACGATGACAATTTTAAAAGCCGGCTTCTGGAACGGGTTCAGTCCTGCGGCTACGGAGACCTCAGGTACCTGTGCATCCGGGAAGATGGTCCGCCCCACCGGCGTGAATACACCATGCAGGTCAGAATCGGGGAAAAATTATTCGGATCCGGACAGGGTAGAAACAAAAAAGAAGCAGAACAACTGGCTGCATTAGAAACCCTTAAAATGATGGATTCCGCTTCGGAATCTTCGGACTGATCCAATACTTTTGTCACCTGTAAACACACGCACACTTTTTAACAGACCTCCCGGAACCGGAACTGCTCAGATTCCCGTTTCTGACTGAAAAACACAAAAAAACCATGACTATTCACTCCAATACCGACACATTTTCCTCCCGTCATATCGGACCCTCTGCTAAAGAACAGGCTGACATGTTAAAGGCCATCGGGGCAGAGAGCCTTGACTCACTTATCAGCGACACCATTCCTGCCGATATCCGGCTCAGGAAACCGTTGCAATTGCCAGCGCCTCTTTCAGAACCCGAGATGCTGGCACATATCTGGGATCTTGCTGCAATGAATAAAGTGTACCGGACCTTTATTGGCCGTGGGTATTATGATACCCATGTTCCTTCCGTTATCAGAAGGAACATTCTGGAAAATCCGGGATGGTACACACAATACACCCCCTACCAGGCCGAAATTGCCCAGGGACGGCTGGAAGCATTGCTGAATTTTCAGACCATGGTGATCGACCTTACCGGTATGGAGATTGCCAATGCCTCTCTGCTCGATGAAGGCACCGCCGCTGCTGAGGCCATGACCATGCTTTATGGTCTGACACGTCAGACACGGCCGGATGCTCATACCTTTCTGGTAGCAGGACCGGTTTTCAGCCAGACGCTTGATGTGCTGACCACCCGGGCAGAACCGGTGGGAATTAACATCCGGCAGGTTGCCATGAACGACGTTACCTTGTCCGATGATGTTTTCGGAATTTTTATGCAATACCCCGATGCGAACGGGGAGGTTTCAGATATTGAGCCGCTGATCAGAAAAAGTGAAGCAGCCGGTATACTGACGGTGGTTGCAGCTGATCTGCTCAGTCTGGTATTACTGAAGGCGCCTGGCGAATCAGGAGCTTCGGTGGTTGTGGGAACCACTCAGCGATTTGGCGTGCCAATGGGCTTCGGAGGTCCGCATGCCGGTTATTTTGCAACCAGAGAGGCATTTAAGCGAAACCTTCCCGGCCGGATTATTGGTGTTTCCATTGATGCGGATGGAAATCCGGCCCTTCGGATGGCACTTCAGACCCGCGAACAGCACATTCGTCGCGATAAAGCCACCAGCAACATTTGTACCGCACAGGTCCTTCTGGCTGTTATGGCCTCAATGTATGCGGTTTATCATGGATCAGATGGTTTAAAGGCCATCGCCACTCATATTCATTCTCTGGCGGTCCGACTTGGTTCCGGTCTCAGACAATTGGGATTAACTCCATTGAATTCATCCTGGTTCGATACCATCCGTCTGGATCTTTCCGGGTTGCCCGGGGGGAAGGATGCCCTGGCGGCCGCTCTCGATGCGAAAGGGATCAACATCTGGATTGAACCATCCGGCCTGGCTTCTATCAGCGTGGATGAAACGAAAACACAATCCGACATTGATGATCTGCTGGGAGTGTTTGCCGGACTGACCGGAAAAAGCTGGTCACATGTGAATGGTCAATCCTCGGTAATACCGGGTCCTCTCAGAAGACAATCTGCTTTTCTCACCCATCCGGTTTTTAACCGCTATCATTCAGAAACAGATATGATGCGGTACATCAAACAGCTCGAAAACAAGGATTTATCCCTTAACTTTTCAATGATACCACTGGGTTCCTGCACCATGAAATTGAATGCAGCAACCGAAATGATTCCCTTGACCTGGTCAGAGTATTCATCAATTCATCCATTTGTTCCGGCTTCCCAGGCACGTGGATACCTTGAAATGATCTGCAGTCTCGGAATGTACCTCTGCGAGATTACCGGATTCAGCGGAATTTCTTTCCAACCCAATTCGGGAGCACAGGGTGAATACGCCGGGTTACTGACCATCCGGGCCTGGCATAAGAGTAAAAATCAGGATCACCGGGATGTGGTTCTGATTCCTTCATCTGCGCATGGCACCAATCCGGCCAGTGCGGTTATGGCCGGCTATCAGGTGGTCGTGGTCGGATGCGATGCACTGGGGAATATCGATCTGGCTGATCTTCAGGCAAAAATCGAACAATATCGTGACCGTTTGTCCAGTCTGATGGTGACCTATCCTTCCACTCACGGGGTCTTCGAGTCGGCTATCCGCTCAATTTGCCAGCAGGTACATGATGCTGGCGGACTGGTTTATATGGATGGAGCAAATATGAACGCTCAGGTTGGCCTGACCTCGCCCGCCATGATCGGAGCCGATGTGTGCCATCTGAATCTCCATAAGACCTTCTGCATACCTCACGGCGGCGGCGGACCCGGTGTCGGTCCCATTGCCGTTGCTGAACATCTGGTGCCTTTCCTTCCGGGCCATCCTGTGGTGGAAACCGGTGGAAATAAAGCCATTCATGCAGTGTCGAGCGCGCCTTATGGCAGTGCATTGATTCTGCTGATCTCTTATGCCTATATAAAAATGATGGGTGGTGACAGTCTCCGGGCGGCTACTGAAGTGGCGATCCTGAACGCCAATTACATCAAATCCCGATTGGAAAAGGAAATTCCTGTTCTTTACCAGGGAGAAAAGGGTTGTGTGGCACATGAGGCCATTTTTGATCTCCGTCCGTTTAAACCGGCTGGAATCGAGGCAGAAGATGTAGCCAAACGACTGATGGATTATGGCTTTCATGCGCCTACCGTCAGTTTCCCTGTTGCTGGTACCATAATGATTGAACCGACTGAAAGTGAATCCAGACAGGAATTGGATCGTTTCTGCGATGCATTGCTCTCCATCCGTGAAGAAATCAGGGAAATAGAGCAGGGTGTGGCCGATCGGGTGGATAACGTTCTAAAGAATGCGCCACATACTGTCGGAAGAGTAACAGCCGATTCCTGGACGCACGCTTACTCAAGAAGCAAGGCAGCCTGGCCATTGCCTTATCTGAAAGAAAAGAAATTCTGGCCATCGGTTGCGCGTGTGAACAATGCCCATGGCGACCGGACCCTGATTTGCTCCTGTCCGCCGGTAAGCGAGTACATGACCAGTCACTCCTGAACCGTCACTGGTATTTTTTTGAAACCCTGGTAAGGTCCTCCCGTAAAAGGACCTTTACCGGGCGAAAGGTTTCACCACTCTGATGAACCAACTTTGGGTCTTGTTTTTACTTCTGGTTCCGTTCACGGGTTTGTCTCAGAACAAACTGTCGGTGACCGATCTGAAGGTCAGAGGGACCATCACCGATTATCATGTCGATGATCTCAACGGCGATTCAAAACCCGATATTCTGGTTTCCTATTACATCACCCAGAAAAACGGACAGGTAAACCGGTATCTGGCACTGTTTCTTCAGACGCAGGGTGGCTATCTGGCAGAACCAAACCAGATACTGATCATCGATCCTGAAATTATCGGCTATGATCTTGCCAATCTGACCGGGGACGAAAAACCTGAAATTGTGCTGGTTTCTGCATCCACAGTCGAGGTGGGCGTCCTGAAAGACGGATTGGTTCTGAAAGAATCCATCAAAATTCTGTCAGCCATCTCTTTCTTCCTGCAGAATCCCGACATCCATCACCTCCCAAAACTGACTTTGAAAAATCCGGTGAAACAGAATGGCGTTGATCAGCTCCTCATTCTGGAAACCTCGGGTCTGGTTCTGATGACACCGGTCATGAAAAAAAACCTGACAGCCGACAAATCGTATCTGAGCTTTGATCCCCCGGTGTCGGTCACGCACAATTCATCCACCGTGGGAACCGATGTGTCGTTGAGCTATCCGGGGCTGGTTTCCGGCGGATCCAGCCTTCCCCAATCAGTATTTCTGGTATTCAGAGATCAGATTCATTGGGTCCGGCTCAATGATTTTGCTAAAACTCCCGATAAGGGACCCGGTGTTTCGGTCCGGTTTAACCGTGGTGAAAATGAAACGGTCAACATCGGATCGGTCTCGGACCTGAACAATGATGACGTGCCGGATGTGGTTGTGGAAAGGCGTCAGCCGCGCGATATCATTACCAACCGGCTTTCCATTGATTTTTACTATGGACGGGCCGACAAAAACCAGTTCAGTTTGCCAGCCACACCCGATCAGCGGATTGTATCAGAGGCCTTGGTGGTGGATTTTGAACTGGCCGATCTGAATAATGATAACCGAACCGACGTGGTGGTAATGGAAATGTCCGTTTCCATGGGGAATTTCCTTAGTAACCTGGTCAACAGTGATGCAAAAGCAGTTTACAAATTCCATATTCAGAAAAATGGCAAGTTCAGCAGCACACCCTCCCTCGAAAAGGATGTGAATCAGCAGATTGACCTGAATAAGAACTATTTTAAACCCGTTTTTCTCTCTGCTGCGGCCGATTTTGATGGTGATGGTCTCCCGGAGATTCTGATTAAAAGGTCAGAAAAATCGATGATCGCCTTCGGGGGAAGCTCTTCTTCACTGATTACCGCCTCTCCCGTGCTGGAATCAGCCATAGCAGTTCCGTATCATTCCCGAAGAACGGTCGCATACCACTTGTTTGATCAAAGACGGCAGGATCTGATCCTGACTTACGGAAACCTTGATTCCGAAGGTCTCCGATCGGTTTTACGTATTCTGTCCCGCTGATTTCACTCGGCACCTGATTCCCAAGTATCTTTGCTTCCCATGATTTTACTTTTACTCTGGACCGGATTGTTCCCGGTTTTTTCAGATAGTTCCGGATCCGTTTCAGGCAGTCCATCACCCGGTCTCAGTCGCCGCATTTTGTCAGTAACGGTGGAGGGAAATACCCAGACCCGGGATTATATCATCCTGCGCGAAGTGGCTCTTAAGCCAGGCGAAACTGTGAATGAGCGGCAGATCGCCTATTTCGCAGACCGGATCTATTCGTTAAACCTGTTTACTTCTGTTACCTGGCGAACTGTTCCTGAAACCTCACAGGATGGCTATCACCTCATTTTTACTGTGACGGAACGTTGGTTCTGGCTGGTATACCCTTTGTTAACCATCAAAACCGAAGAGGGTAAAAGCGTTCTCGATACTGATAGTTACACCAATTTCAGTTATGGTATCGGGTTTTATCATACCAACATTGCCGGCAGAAACATCTTCCTGAAAACGAAACTTCAGCTGGGATCGGACCGGTTTTTTTCGGTGAACATGGTGAATCCCAATCCGTTTTATTCAACATCATTGCATTGGACATTTAACCTGATCCTGCAGACAGGTGATGTGAATAAAAAATTGGGCGGCAAGGTTGATAACTCCAGATCGAATAATAATTCCATAACGGTTTCATCGGGAATTTTTCACAGATATAGCCCTTACACCGTTTATGGGATGGCTGGTGAATACAAACAGGTGGTTACCAACGGAAATGATCCGGATGGGAGGGTGAACCTCCTGAATGCAGGTCCGGCCATTGACCAGAACGTTGGAATTAATGTTTCCTGGCAACGAAATACGCGTAATTCATCTGAAGTGGCCATGAACGGTTACCTTCAGTCTGCCTATCTGAGTCACTACCTGGAAACCAATACCGGGGCCACATTCGGTTTATTTATTGCCGATGCAAGGATTTACCACCCGCTGGAGGATTGGCTGACTCTGGCGGCAATGGTGAATTATGAAACCGGAATCGGCAGGGAAATTCCATTCTATCATCATTCCTATGTCGGTAAGGATACCCAGATCAGGGGATATCAGTCCATGATACTTCAGAATGTGAACCGGATCGTGGCGAAGGCAGAACTCAGGACACCATTGGTGACTCCTTACACATTTACTATTCAATGGATGCCTATCGATCAGTTCAGAGAATTCCGGTGGGGATTGTATGCATCTGCGTTCGTCGATGCCGGCTGGGTCAAAGAACCCGGAGAGGTATATCCGGCTCTGATGGACTATCTGAAGCGAGAGGATCTGATCCGTTATTATGAACGGCCGCTGATGGGTGCAGGAATTTCCTTTAACCTGATTTTACCTTACTCGCTCAATTATAAGGCCGAGATGGCCTTTAATCAGCAGGGTGATCTGACGTTTTGGATCAGCTCAGGAACTGCATTCTGATGGCGGATCAGTTTTACGACCCGGTAATTTATCCCGTTCAATCCGGTTTCCGCCTATCGGATGAGCAGCATCATCACGCCATCCGTGTGTCGAGAATGGTTGTGGGGGACCGGTTCTGGCTGGCAGACGGCAGGGGAACCCGATCAGAATGTGTGCTTACCCATGCTTCAAAAAAAGAAGCGGTCGCACAGGTGGTCTCTGCAGCGAAGGTAGAACCGGTCTGGCCATGCCGGCTGACTGTGGGAATCGGATTACTCAAACAGCCTGCACGTCTGGATTGGGTGATTGAAAAACTGACTGAAATGCAGGTTCACCGGATTGTTGCAATTGAATCCTCCAGAACCGTAAAAGGAAATTTCAGGGCGGACCGCTGGGAGAAACTGGCTGTTTCCGCCATGAACCAGTCACTCGGGTCCTGGTTGCCAATCATCGGCTTTTCCCATTTTGAAGAACTTCCGTCTTTAACCGGATCCAATCCTTCAGCCTGGATCGCGCATGAGAAGCGCCTGGAATCCTCAGAAAACATCCGGAAAGTTCCTGTTTCAGAACCTGAAGATATTTTTGTATTTTTCGGTCCGGAAGGGGGATGGTCCGAGGCAGATCTGGCCTTCGGAACTTCGAATGGCTGGAGGGCACTTTACCTGGGCCCGACCCGCCTGAGAACCGAAACGGCCGTTCTGGTCGCCTGTTCAGCCCTTTTCCAGCAAACGATCCCGTAAGTAAACTTTACCACTTTTATGTCTTGCATCCGATTCGGGTTTTTCCTGATGGCGGTGCTTTTCTGCTCAGAAGGTTTTCCCCAAACCATTCAGGTGGATGAGGATGCCTTGTTTGATCGGTCAGGCCAATCCGCCCTTTATGAAGAAGAATCCGGTGATGAAAACTGGTTTAATCTGAACACAGCTTCTTACTCAGAACTGATCAGGTGGGCAACCCCAGACGGAAGAGCTTCGGTGGATAGCATCTATCGCTACCGGTTTCTTTCTCCCATCAGATCGGAAGCAGATCTGGCCTCCATTCCTGGCGTGGATCCGGTTTGGGCCAGTCACCTGCTATGGAACCAGGATGGTCTGTGTCAGCTGAAAACTCCCGGTCAGACACTCCTGTCACACCGGACAACCTCCTCCGGACTTTCTGATCAATGGACCGATTACCGGCAGGTAACCACCATTCGTTCCCGTTTCTTTCAAAACTGGTCGGCCGGAATGACGGCCGAAAGAGATCCGGGTGAATCCCGTTTCGCCGATCATCTGGTGGGTTATGTTCATTATCAGTCTGAAAAGGGTTGGATCCGGTCTGTGACCCTTGGACATTTCCGCCCGCGATTTGGTGCAGGTCTTGCCTGGGGGTCGGCCTATCCGCCCATGAAAAGCGACCAATTGCTGACGGTTCCGCAAAGCTGGAAAACGACCATTCAACCCTGGAGCGGTTCCTTTGAAGGAGCCGGAGCCTTTGGTTTTGCATCTGAAACCGGATGGAAACAATGGCATCTGGCAATGGGTTTGTCCCACCGTCGGGTGGATGGATACGGATACAGGCTGCAGGATCAGCCGCAGAACGTTTTCCTTCATCCCGATACCGATGGTCTGCATGTCACCGAAACAGAAATTGAAAGAAGGGCAAAACTTATCGAATCCATTCAGTTCGGTTGGATTGGCTACCAGTTTTCATCCGGGGAAATTCAGATTCATGCTTTCAGAAAGGAGTATCAATCCGGAGTGGCTACGGAGAAACTGCAGGATATCAGTCCGGTCAGGAAGAAGGGAAGTCTGAAACCCGGAAACCAGACGGGATGGGGTGGTGCCTTTCAGCACAGGGCTCCCGGAAATCATCTGGCGGGCGAGTGGTTGTTTTCTGAACGACAATGGTCGGGGACTGCTGCCTGGTTGGTGCAGTTGCCCGCTGGATTCCGGTCGATGGTTATGACCCGATACCTGGGAGTGACCGAACCGTCGCTTTATTCTGGCATGCTTTCGGAGGGAAACCCTTTGACTGGGAATGAGGCTGGCTTATATACCGGTCTTGACTACCGGACGGTCGGCTGGAAAGCAGCTGTGATACTGGACCGATGGGAACAGATTTACCCGGATCCCGGTCAGAACAGCCGGGCTTCCGGCTCGGACTGGATCATCTCAGGCACATTCCGGACCGGAAAAAACAGCGATTGCCGGTTGGGAATGGCTTTATCTGCAGACAAAGGACCGGAACCAGCAGAAAGGAGAAAGTGGAAGGTTTCCTGGAAACAATCCTTCGGGGAAACCAATGTGGTACTATTCAGATGGGACTTTCTTAAAAATGTCACTCAATCAAAAGAGGGTACTGCCATCACCATCCGGCTGACGACGACCCCTGATTCATGGTGGAGTGCAGTCAGTCAGATGAGCTGGTTTGTTGTGAATGATGCAACGGTCAGGCCATTTATTTCAGATCCTGAAGTTCCGGGTCTGATGGTTTTCAGGGCATTGTATCAGAAAGGAGTCCGTTATTCGGCGTTGTTTACGATCAGTGAGGACCCCTGGCCTTCGGTTTCTGTCAAGTGGGGATTGACCCGGGTGACGGATGTGCTGAATGCCGGTTCCTCCGTTAAACCAGGGTTGAGTCAGGATGCAACAATCCAGATCAGATGGAATTTCTGATCCCGGAAGAGTCCCCGGGATCAGAAACGCTTTGAATTATTTGCCAGACTTTGCGGCAATCAGGTTCAGTGCTCCGCCAGCTTTAAACCACTCAATCTGCTGATCGTTATAGGAATGCAATACGTCGAATGATTCCGACGATCCGTCTGAGTGAGTTAACTGACAGGTCAGTGATTTTCCCGGAGTGAAGGTGGTCAGACCAAGAATCGAAATCCGGTCGTCTTCACGGATTCTGTCATAATCCGCAGCCGATTTAAAAGTCAGGGCAAGCATCCCCTGTTTTTTAAGATTGGTTTCATGGATACGGGCAAATGATTTCACAAGAATAACCCGTCCGCCCAGCCACCGGGGTTCCATGGCCGCATGTTCACGACTCGATCCTTCACCATAATTTTCATCTCCGATGGTGATCCAGCCGGTTCCTGCAGCTTTATAAGCCCTGGCATTATCGGAAAAGCTTTTTACTTCGCCGGTTACCTGATTTTTTCCCTTGCCAGGCTCATACCCAAAGGCATTAATGGCTCCGATAAACATGTTGTTCGAAATGTTATCGAGATGTCCGCGGTATTTGAGCCATGGACCGGCCGGTGAAATGTGGTCTGTGGTGCATTTTCCCTTCACCTTCAGCAGTAAATGCAGGTTCAGAAGGTCTTTCCCATTCCACGGTTCGAATGGTGTTAAAGCCTGAAGACGGTCTGAAGTTGGACTGATGGATACCTTGACAGAAGAACCATCCTTTGCAGGAGCCACGTAGCCAGATTCTCCCTGATCAAATCCTTTGGAGGGAAGTTCTTTTCCTGCAGGTGCTTCGAGCCTTACCGCCTGTCCTTCCTCATTTACCAGCGTATCTCTGAGCGGATTGAAGGTGAGTTTACCTGCGATGGAAAGGGCTGTTACGATTTCAGGTGAGGCCACGAAGGCGTGTGTGGCATTGTTCCCATCATTCCGGCCAGTGAAATTCCGGTTGTAACTGGTAATAATGGAATTCTTCTCATCCTTCTTCACATCATGACGCTTCCATTGCCCGATGCAGGGTCCGCAGGCGTTGGCCAAAACCACTCCACCCACTTTGGAAAAAGCCTCCATCTGACCGTCACGTTCAATGGTCGCCCGGATTTGCTCCGATCCGGGAGTGATGATAAACTCGGACCGGGCCTTCAGTTTTTTTGCAACTGCATCCCGAACGATCGAAGCAGACCTTTCCATGTCCTCATAGGACGAATTGGTGCAGGAGCCAATGAGACCAACTTTTAATTCCTCAGGATATCCATGTTCCCTGACTGCTTCTGCAAATCGTGAAAGCGGCCATGCCAGATCAGGAGTGAAGGGCCCGTTGATGTGGGGTTCCAGTTCATTCAGGTCAATTTCAATGATCTGATCGTAATAAGCCTGAGGGTTGGCTGCCACTTCAGGGTCGGCCTTCAGGTGAGACGCATGGGCATCTGCAAGCGCGGCCACCTCCTTGCGTCCGGTCACCTTCAGATAGTCTGCCACTCTTGAATCATACGGGAACACACTGGTGGTGGCACCAATTTCTGCTCCCATGTTACAAATGGTTCCTTTGCCCGTGGCAGAAATGGATTCAGTTCCTGGTCCGAAATACTCCACAATGGCCCCGGTTCCGCCCTTAACGGTCAGAATACCTGCCAGTTTCAGAATCACGTCTTTTGCAGAAGTCCAGTTGTTCATTTTTCCGGTGAGTTTCACACCGATGAGTTTTGGAAACTTGAGTTCCCAGGTCATTCCTGCCATGACATCAACCGCATCAGCACCGCCCACCCCGACTGCGACCATGCCAAGTCCGCCGGCATTGGGAGTATGACTGTCGGTTCCGATCATCATCCCGCCCGGGAATGCGTAATTTTCAAGTACCACCTGATGAATGATACCGGCACCGGGTTTCCAGAACCCGATTCCATACTTTTCAGATACGGATGCCAGAAAGTCATAGACTTCTTTGTTCTCGGTATTTGCTTTATTGAGGTCTTTTTCAGATCCGAATTCAGCCTGGATCAGGTGATCGCAATGAACCGTTGATGGAACAGCAACCTGAGGAATACCCGCCGACATGAATTGCAGCAGTGCCATCTGGGCCGTTGCATCCTGCATGGCAACACGATCCGGATAAAAATCGGCATAATCTGATCCGCGCTTCAGGGGAGTGGCAGGAAGGTCTGCCAGGTGGGAGTAGAGAATCTTCTCGGTCAGTGTCAGTGGTCTTCCAAGTAGTTTCCGGGCTGCAGGAACCCGTTCACCCATGGTTTTATATGCCTTTTCGATCATATCCAGATTGAATACCATGATGTTTCCTGTTTAAATTCGGTTTATGGTTAAAATCTTAAAATTAATAGTGAACCGGTCGTAAACCAACGTCCTGACGGGGTATTCATGGTCATCTCTCATACTATCACCGGGGAAACCCGGCTTCGCCTGACGGACAGGTGGAAACCGGCACAAAATCCGGGAAAACCACATCTGCCCGGTTTTGATATCCGGTGGCACTTTATCATTCTGCTTAATGACGAACCGGCCGGACATTTCTACGTGGGCTACCGCCAGGAGGGGAAGGTGATTCAGGCCAGATTGGTGATAGCCGGCGAAAAAACCGGATGGTCTGGTGAGACCATTCCTTTCATCATCGGATCGGTCTCTGATTTGTTGCTTGCAGATGGAAAAGCGGCAGGTCTGACCATTCTGCAACAACCGGTCACCAATTACCATCCGGAGTTTCCGGGTTTGAGGGAGAGTCCGTCCGACAATGGACCGGCCTGGTTTCTGCCCATTGATCAGAAACGATCAGCCCGTCATTGGGATGATCGTCCCGACTGACTCAGGAACCGAAGTGCGAACTGATCTGGGTAAGCCGTGAATCCATCCAATGTCTGACATGGTCGGTTGAACCATTCAGGTTACCAGAGGGCATCGACCACGTTAACCGTGACACATTCTTCCGGATGGGGATGGCCTGAACTTCAATGCTGGCCGAGTGTCCATCCGGTGTTTCAACGGTGAATTCCAGGCGGGTTCCAGTCATTTTCCGCAGGGCTTTTTTTGCACTTTTTTCGCCGAGCGGGACTTCCATCTGCGGAAGGTATGGATAATGGAAGGCCGATTCATTCAATGTTGGTATCTGGTCTGCGTACCAAATGGCCTCAAGCACCCGGTAGGGAGCCACTGGAATATCGACAGGTGTTTTCATAACTGCTCCATTGTTTTAGAAATGGAACAGTAAATTTTCAGGATGGAGTTCCGGACTCTTTCATTACCCGGGCAGTATAGGTCTGATGCAGCATCCGGGTGACCGGACCTGGTTTGCCACTGCCAATGGTTTGGTGGTCAATGGAGCAGACCGGAAGAATTTCCCGTGTGGTACTGGTGATGAAGCATTCCTGGAAAGAACTGAGCTCATGAATAGAAACCGGTCTTTCAAGAACCGAAAACCCACAGTCCCCCGCAAGATTCATTACAAACCGTCGGCGGGTTCCGTGCAGAACCAGATTGGAAGGTGTGATCAGTTCGTTTTCCCGGATAAAAAACAAATTGCAGGTAGTGCCCTCTGTCAGATACTCACCGGTTTTATAAATAACCTCCTGAAATCCTTCCTGCCTGGCCAGGGCCAGCTCGAGAACAGCCTGTGAGTACATGACCGATTTTGCAAGTGGCCGGTAACGATCGAAGGAAATGGTTTTTGCTGCGATCCCCGTTTGATACCATTGGGCAGGGAACGGATGAATGGCCTCGGTAAGCACCACCAGTGATGGATGACCAGGCATCAGCGAGTGATCACCCATTCCCGGAGTCAGAAGCAGTCTGAAGGCTGATTCAGGCAATGGGGAAATGGCTGCAAGATGGTAAATCACATCCCGGAGATGGTCCGGACTGATCCCATGGGCGATTTCCATTTCATCGGCAGATCGGAAAAACCGTTCCAGATGGTCATCAAGCAGGAAGGGAACCCGATGATACGTACGCAGGTAATCGAAAACACCCAATCCCCTGAGGATCAGCAAATCGTAGACAGGCAGACGAATGTCTTCTGTCGGCAGGTAACGACCATTGTAATAGCCAAACAGCCGTTGACTCAGTGGGTCATCCATGCTTTCAATCCGCGGATGGCCTGCCTGATCCGATGTTCATTTTCGACAAGGGCAATTCTGACGTACCCCTCGCCATTGCTGCCAAATCCTAGTCCGGGACTGAAGGCCACACGGGCATTTTCCAGGGCCAGGGACGAGAATTCCACCGATAACTTTGAGGCAGCGAAATCAGGGATCTGAGCCCAGACAAACATACTTGCACTGGGTCTGGGCACCGTCCAGCCGAATTTTCCAAGTCCATCAACCAGCAAATCACGGCGCTTCCTGTAGACTTCACGCAATTCCGGGATAAACCGGTCGCCTTCGTTCAGGGCAACGGTTGCAGCAATCTGAATCGGCTGAAACATGCCATAATCCAGATAGCTTTTAATCTTGGTGAGAGCAGAAACCAATTGCGGATTACCGGCACAGAATCCGACCCGCCAGCCAGCCATGTTATAGGTTTTGCTGAGGGTGTAAAACTCAACGGCCACGTCTTTGGCCCCCGGTATCTGAAGTATACTGACCGGTTCGCCTTCAAAAGTCAGCTCGGCATAGGCCTGGTCATTGATCAGCCAGACATCCTTTGACCGGGCAAAGGCCACCAGTTCCCTGAAAAAGGCATCCGAGGCGACATAGGCAGTCGGATTGCTGGGAAAACAGGTGAGGATCATTTTGGGTTTGGGCCAGGTGGTTTCAAAGGACCGTTTGATGTTTTCGAAAAATTCCTTTTCATCGGCCGGCATGGCCACATGGTGGACCTGGGCCCCGGAAATGACGGCCGCATAGGTATGAATCGGGTAAGTCGGATCGGGAACCAGCACGGTATCACCCCGGTCCAGGCAGGCCAGCATCAGGTGGGCAAGACCCTCCTTGCTTCCGATGGTGGTTACGACCTCGCGGTCAGGGTCCAGGCTGACGTTGAATCGTCTCAGGTACCAGTTGGCCAATGCTTCCCGGAGTTTAAAAATACCTCGGCTGACCGAATACCGGTGGTTCTTTGGTTTGGTGGCTGCCTCTGCCAGTTTTTTTACAATAAAGTCAGGAGTGGGTAGATCCGGGTTTCCCATACCCAGATCGATGATATCCACATTATTGCGGCGCAACTGGTACTTTTTTTCGTTGACGACTGCAAAAACGTAAGGGGGAAGGCGTTTAATCCGGTCAAAATTGGGATCTGGCATATTCACTCCAACGGGAGATGAAAGAATAGTGGATCCGGATCAGATCGATCCGGTGGCACAATTTATCCATTTCCGGTCTGTTTTTCCATGCAGGAAACCGAAAACAAACGGGTTCTGTGGTGGGTCATGATTTTGAAACATTCCTGTTTGACTACCCGGACCCCATCCCTTATATTTGCAGGCTTTTCCGACAACAAGAAAAACGATAAATAGGAGCACAATCAGTGGATCACAACAGCTTCAAGACCTGGAGTGCAAAACCCGGGGAAGTAGAGGCAAAATGGTGGTTGATCGATGCAGAAGGCAAAGTCCTCGGACGACTGGCTTCCGAAATCGCCCACCTGGTCAGAGGCAAACATAAGCCTCAGTACACACCGCACGTCGATACCGGTGATTATGTCGTCATTATCAATGCCGACAAAATCATGGTAACCGGTAACAAAGCCGAGCAAAAGGAATATTTTTCCTATTCTGGCTATCCGGGTGGTGGAAAACACCGCAAATTCAAGGAATTGAAGATTTCAAAACCTGAATTTATCATTTCCAATGCTGTAAAGGGCATGCTTCCGAAGAACACACTTGGCCGTCAGATGCTTAAGAAGGTCAAGGTTTTCCGCGGATCAGAACATGAACATGCAGCACAGCAACCCCAACCTTACACCTTTAAGGACTAAGGAGAGGAAATGAGTCAAGTATTTAATGCCGTGGGCCGTCGCAAAACAGCAGTCGCCCGTGTAAGAATTGTAGCAGGATCCGGTAAAGTAATGGTTAACAAACGTGAGTTTAACGATTACTTTCCCACCGATATTCTGCGGATGGCAGCCGTAAAACCGCTGGCAACCACCCAACTCGATGGAAAATATGATGTCATGGTGAACGTTCACGGTGGAGGACTTACCGGTCAGGCCGGTGCAGTCAGCCTCGGAATCGCCCGTTGCCTGCTTCTCGCAGAAGAAGGTGTGCGCGAACCATTGAAACGTGAAGGTCTTCTCACCCGCGATTCCCGTATGGTTGAGCGGAAGAAACCAGGACGTCCGAAAGCCAGAAAACGGTTCCAGTTCTCGAAACGTTAACAACAATTTTCAACGACACATACTGGTTGGCCGGATCACCCTGTCAGTTTAAACTGATGCCGGTCCGGGAATACCTGCCAGTAGAGGAAAAAGGGAAATAAACATGCAAGCACCTGAATTAAAAAGCCTCCTTGAAGCTGGTGTCCATTTCGGACATCTTACCCGCCGGTGGAACCCAAAGATGAAGCCGTACATTCTGATGGAACGTAACGGTATCCACCTGATTGACCTGAAAAAGACTCAAACGCTCCTGATGGAATCTGCGCAGGAAATTGCAAAGATTGCCTCGGAAGGGAAGAAGATCTTGTTTGTCGGAACCAAACCCCAGGCACGGGAAGTCCTCGGCCGGGAAGCTACAAGGGCTGGTCAGCCGTATGTGACCGAACGGTGGCTGGGTGGAATGCTCACCAATTTCGTCACCATCCGGAAATCGGTTAAACGTCTGCAGCAAATTGAAAAAATGGAATCGGATGGAACTTTTGAGAAGTTCATTAAAAAAGAACGCCTCATGCTTACCCGCGAAAAAGAAAAGCTGGTAAAGGTTCTTGCCGGGGTTGCTGCCATTAACCGGTTGCCAGGTGCCATTTTTGTGGTAGATATTAATCGTGAATCGATTGCTGTATCAGAAGCTCAGAAACTTGGTATTCCGGTTTTCGCCTTCCTTGATACCAATTGCGACCCTGATGCCGTCGATTTCGGTATTCCGGCCAATGATGATGCGCTCGGTTCAATCGAGATTATCACCAAAACCATTGCCGAAGCAATTATTGAAGGTTCCAGCATGACCACCAATGCTGTATCCGAAACAGAAGAACAGGAAGAATCTGCTGCCGCAAGTTCTTCCACCGAAGCTTAATAGAGGAATTTGTATGGCTGAAATCACTGCCAAAGATGTTCAGGTACTCCGCGAAAAAACGGGTGCCGGAATGATGGATTGTAAAAAGGCCCTTGGCGAAGCCAATGGTGATCTTGAGAAAGCAGTTGAAATCCTTCGTAAGAAGGGTGCTGCTGTGGCCGCCAAACGTGCCGACCGTGAAGCGAAAGAAGGGTTGGTCCTTGCGAAGGTATCCGCTGATAAAAAGTCGGCCATTCTGGTTGAAGTGAATTGCGAAACCGATTTTGTGGCTCGTAATGAAACGTTTTCCGGATTTGCAGAACAGGTTGCTGTCTTTGCTCTTGAATCGGGTTCACAAACCCTGGATCAGCTGCTGGATAAAAAAGCACCCTTTACCAACGGACAGTCCATCCGTGACTATGTAACCGAACTGACCGGAAAAACCGGCGAGAAGATCGAAGTCAGACGTCTGGCAGCTGCTGCGGCGCCTGCTGGTCAGGTTATCGATTATATTCACCCGGGTTCCCGGCTTGGGGTTCTGGTTGTGCTTGAAACAGCTGGTTCCGATTCCCGCATTGCCGATCTTGGAAAAGACATTGCCATGCAGGTTGCAGCGGCCAATCCCATGGTTCTCACCCGCGATCTGGTCAATACGGATAAGATCAATTCAGAGCTCGAGATTTATAAAACTCAGGCCCGGAACGAAAAGAAACCAGAAGCAGTCATTGAACGGATTGCTGTTGGTAAACTTGAGAAATTCTATGAGGACAATGTTCTCGTTGAACAGAAATTCGTAAAGGATCCGTCCAAAACCATCAAGACCATCGTTGAAGAAACGTCGAAAGCCACCGGGTCACCGGTGACGATCAAACGATTCGTCAGATTCCTGATTGGTGAATCACTCTGATTAAAAGGTCTCCGTACAGGAGGCCTTTTTTTTTACCTTCTACTTTTACAGATTATGAAATACAAACGAATTCTTCTGAAACTCAGTGGCGAAAGTCTCATGGGTTCCCAATCTTATGGAATCGATCCTGCCATGCTCGATCAGTTCGCCGGTGAAGTGAAATCAATACGGGATCTGGGAATCGAGATTGCAGTTGTAATCGGTGGCGGAAATATCTTCAGAGGTGTTTCTGCTGCTGCCGGCGGTATGGATCGTGTCCAGGGTGATTACATGGGGATGCTGGCGACCGTGATTAATTCCATGGCCTTGCAGGATGCGCTGGAAAGGAAAGGGGCTTATACCCGCCTGATGACGGCTATTAAAATGGAACAGATTGCTGAACCGTTTATCCGCCGCCGGGCAGTACGCCACCTGGAAAAGGGAAGAATCGTGATTTTTGGTGCCGGAACCGGCAATCCCTATTTCACCACCGATACGGCTGCCGTGCTCAGGGCAATCGAGATTGAAGCAGATGCCATCTTCAAGGGGACAAGGGTGGATGGAATTTATGATTCCGATCCCGAGAAAAATTCAAATGCAGTAAAATTCCCGACGATTTCGTACATTGATGTTATTCAGAAAAACCTGCGGGTAATGGACCTGACTGCCATTACGCTCTGTCAGGATAATAAATTACCCATTGTGGTTTTCAACATGAATGAGCCCGGGAATCTGGCCCGTGTACTGAAGGGCGATCCCATTGGCTCCTTGGTTCACTAACATTACAGGTTAACAGTATGTACAAAGCGGTGATAAAGGAAACAGAAGAGCGGATGCACAAAAGCATAGAAGCCCTTCTGCATGAGTTTAATTCAGTCCGGACCGGACGCGCAAATGCCTCTCTGCTGGACAATGTCAAAATTGAGTATTACGGCACTCACATGCCGATCAATCAGGTTGCCACGGTGAATGTGCCCGATGCCCGCATGATCACCCTTCAGCCTTGGGATAAAGGCATGCTTGGTACCATCGAAAAGGCCATCCGGGAAGCCAATCTTGGTTTGAATCCATCCAATGATGGTATTCTGATCAGATTACCGATTCCTCCCCTGAATGAAGAACGTCGGAAGGAACTGGCAAAGCTGGTTAAAAAGTATGGCGAGGAAGCAAAAATTGCAGTCCGCAACATTCGACGGGATTCGAATGAGAAGTTGAAGAAACTGGAGAAAGACAAGTCCATTTCTGAAGATGATCTGCGGGATGCTGAAGAAGAAGTCCAGAAGGTGACCGATCGGTTCATCAAGGAAATTGATGGACACGTGGCTCATAAAGAAAAGGAAATTTTCGAAGTCTGATCAGGCCGGTCCACGGACTGCAGGAATTTCAAGCAAACCGGACCTGAGTCCGGTTTTTTTTTTTTATGCAAACCAAATCCATTCTCAGACAACAGTTTCTGGAAAGACGGCAGGCCATGTCTCCGGCCGACGTTCTGACCCGCTCGGAGAAAATCACTAACCGGCTGATGCCCATTCTTGAAAAAGATCAGGGACCGGTTTGTATGTTTATTGGAATGCCCTCCAAAAACGAAGTAAACACACTGCCTGTTCTCATTGCTTTGCTCCGAAAGAAGAGGCCGGTGTGGTGTCCGGTGGTCACCAGAAGCAGAAGAATGGCAATGGCTCCCGTTGGCGACCTGACCGACCTGGATGATTCCCACCCATGGGGTCTCATTCAGCCAAAACAGGAACTGGTGCAATCGGATTTGCCGGCATTTTCTGTAATTCTGGTTCCGGGAGTGGTTTGGGATGATTCGGGCTACCGGATCGGGTATGGAAAAGGGTACTATGACGGTTTTCTGAGTCAGTCGGGGAAACAGTCACTTAAAGCAGGTCTGGCTTTTCAATTTCAGGTCATCAGTTCTGTCCCTGCCGACCCATGGGATGTACCTGTCGATGTTCTGATCACCGATGAAAAGGTGATGGAAACCGGGCGGAAAAAACTCAGTCTCTGACCTGTCCGGTAATGGATTCCAGATTGAAGGAAACACCGAACCTGTGAACACCCTCAAAGAGCCCCAGATTGGCATAACTGTACTGCATACTGAATGCCTTGGCGGCCAATGAGGCACCGAAATTAATGCCGGATAAATCGAATCCGCCACTGGTTTTTAATTCCTCTCTCCGTCCAAGATGCGAGGAAGCATAAACAGTCAGGGTCGGTGACAACGAAATTTTCCCAGATACAATTAACAGGTTGATGATTTTAAAGTCATCCTCTTCAACCTGGCCAATGTCATTCAGTTCAAGACCCAGTGTGACCGGAAGGTATTTCAGCGATTTGCCAACCTGAAGGTTCAGGGTTGTGGGAAGCTTTTCCCGCTTGCTGTAGCCATCAAATTGGTATCCTGCATTCCGTAAGATCAAACCGGTAAATAAACCCAACTGGTTCCATTGGTGATAAATTCCCGCATCGGTCACCATACCGGAACTGTTATAAACTCCGATGTAACTGCTGACGAATTTGACCGATACCCCGATGGATAATGTGTCTGCGATTGAATACCCGCCTGTTACACCTGCCACCAGATCAGAAGCAGAAAACGTACCGGTTTTATTTCCCGATTCATCGGTCTCAGGCATGGAGCCATAGTTGATGTAGTGAACAGAGAATCCGACCATTCCGGCGAAGGGAAGCTCTGCCGAATAGGTGAGTGCACCCATGTCAATATCAGCAACGTAACGGGTGTAACTGGTGGTCAGTGTTCCGGATCGCAATGTTGGGGCAAAGGCCGGATTCGAAAGAAAAGCATCTTCCTCACCCGACAAAACCGAGGCATGTCCGCTGGCTGCGGCCTGCAATGGAGTTGCGGGGAGATTTAAAAAGCGCCAGGTTGTCTGCCCATAACTGCAGAGGGGAACAATCAGAAGCAGGAGTAATGTTGTCTTTATCTGGTTCATAAAAGTAAAGTTACCCTTGAATAAGTGGTGAAACAAGTCAAAAACCACCCCCTGGCCAGTGCTGAATCGTCTGTAAAATTGAATCAATTTCTCCCGAAAGTTATCTTTATCAGCTATTTACAGGAAAAGTGCCCCCATGCTTAAATTTCTGACCCGTCTGTTTGGAAGTAAAAAAGAAAAGGATTTGCAGCGGCTGTTGCCTATGGTGGCTGCGATCAATGCTGAGTGGGAAAAACTCGGCTCTCTCACCGATGAAGAACTGAAGGATAAAACACGCCAGTTCAGACAGCAGATACAGGATGCTGTTCAGGAAATGGAAACACGTCTGACCTCCCTTCAGTTACAGTTAAAAGAAGACCTTGCCGACGATCAGCGACTCGATGTGCTCGATGAAATGGATCAGTTGAAAAAGGACATTCATGAGACCATTGAAGTTGAATTGAAACGGTTGCTGCCCGAAGCTTTTGCCGTTGTGAAGGAAACCTGTAAACGGCTGGTTGGGTTGGAGTACACGGTCAACGGCAATAAAATGCGCTGGGATATGGTTCCGTATGATGTTCAGCTCATTGGTGGGGTCGTCATTCATGAGGGAAAAATTGCCGAGATGGCGACTGGTGAGGGAAAAACCCTTGTCAGCACCTTGCCTGTTTACCTGAATGCCTTACCGGGAAAAGGGGTACACCTCGTAACCGTGAACGATTACCTGGCCCAGCGGGACAGTCAGTGGATGGGTCCTGTGTTCGAATTCCATGGTCTCACGGTAGGTTGTATTCTTAATAACATGAATCCCGAGCAGCGCAAACGGGAATATTCCAAAGACATTACCTACGGAACCAATAATGAGTTTGGTTTTGACTATCTGCGCGATAACATGGCCATTGATGCCTCTGATATTGTTCACCGCGGTTTCAATTATGTGATCATCGATGAGGTTGACTCGGTGCTGATCGATGAAGCCCGGACACCGCTGATCATTTCTGGTCCGGTTGCCCAGTCCGATCAGAAATATGATGAATACAAACCTCGGGTCGAACTGCTTTACAAGGCTCAATCCCAATTGGCCGCACGATTTCTGTCAGATGCAGAAAAAGCGCTCGAAGCCGGAAACACCTCAGAGGCGGGACTGGCCATGCTACGTGTTCACAGGGGCATGCCCAAAAATCCGCGCCTGCTGAAAATGCTTTCTGAAACCGGGAATAAGAAGCTTCTTCAGGACACTGAAAACGAATACCTGCGTGAAAATGCCCGTCACATGCACGTGGTTGATGATGAGCTGTATTTCTCCATCGAGGAAAAAAACCACGCGATTAATCTGACGGAAAAAGGACGTGAATTTCTGGCCAAACAGACCGGAGACGCCGATCTGTTTCTGCTGCCGGATATCGGTTCCGAGATGGCAGCCATCGAAAACAACCATGCCCTGACCGCTGAAGATAAACTGAACATGAAAGAGGATATGAAGCGGCGGTATGCAGACCGGTCCGATCGTATCCATACGGTCAGCCAGCTGCTGAAAGCTTATACACTTTATGAGGCTGATGTTGAATATGTGATTCAGGAAGGGAAAATCCTGATCGTAGACGAGTTTACGGGTCGTATTCTTCCCGGTCGCCGTTATTCTGATGGATTGCATCAGGCCATCGAAGCAAAAGAAGGTGTGACCGTTGAACGGGACACACAGACATTTGCGACCATCACCATTCAGAACTATTTCCGTCTGTATAATAAGATGGCCGGGATGACCGGGACTGCCGAAACTGAAGCCGGTGAATTTTATGATATCTATAAACTGGATGTGGTGGTAATCCCAACCAACCGTGATATCGTCAGGGATGACCGTGAGGATTTGATTTATAAAACCCGGCGCGAAAAACTGAATGCCATTCTCAATGACATTCAGGCCTGTCGTGAACAGGGGAGACCTGTCCTGGTGGGAACCACATCTGTTGAAGCATCCGAAATGCTTAGCCGGGCGCTTAAGCGTGGAAATATTCCCCATAACGTATTGAACGCCAAACAACATGCCCGCGAGGCAGAAATTGTATCCCTGGCCGGACAGAAAGGTGCGGTCACCATTGCCACCAACATGGCAGGACGTGGTACTGATATTAAGCTGGGTGACGGGGTTCGCGATCTGGGTGGTCTGATGATCATCGGAACAGAGCGCCATGAATCCAGGCGGATTGACCGCCAGCTCCGGGGACGTTCGGGTCGTCAGGGAGATCCTGGTGCTTCCCAGTTCTACATTTCACTTGAAGATGACCTGATGCGCCTATTCGGTTCTGACCGGATTGCCGCAATTATGGACAGAATGGGGATTGAGGAAGGGGAAGTCATTCAGCATTCAATGGTATCAAAATCCATTGAAAGGGCACAGAAAAGGGTTGAAGAGAACAACTTTTCGATCCGGAAACGGTTGCTGGAATATGATGATGTCATGAATCAGCAGCGTGAAATTATTTATTCACGCCGCCGTGAAGCGCTGGAAGGCCAGCGGTTAAAGGGTGACATTCTTGAAATGGCGCGTACCTATTCCGCCAAAATGGTCAGCGTTCATTGTGCAGAAGGAGATCTGGAAGAACTCAGTGTTGATCTGATGCGGAATCTGCTGATCAATATTCAGTTTTCACCGGACGAACTGGTGTCAGGTGGTGAGGAATCCATACGCGAAAAGGTATGGAAAGCCATCGATACATTCTATGATGAAAAGGAAACCCTTCTCACCACAGAAGTGATGAAAATGCTCGAGCGTGCAGTGGTCCTGCAGGTTATTGATGAGCGCTGGAGAGAACACCTACGCGAAATGGATGATCTGAAAGAAGGGATTGGCTTAAGAGCGTATGGCCAGCGTGACCCCCTGGTTGAATACAAAGCAGAAGCATATAACCTGTTTACCCAGTTAATGGATCTGATATCTGAACAGACTGTTCAGCTGATATTCAAGGCCTACCCGACTCAGCAATTGCTCGATATGTCTCAGGAACGTGCAAACCAGCAACGGTTGCGCCGTCAGATGGTGGCCAAACATGAGGATATAACTCCGCAGAGGTCATCAGCGCCGGTTCCTCAGGATGTTCCGGGTCCTGCCGGTCAGATGGGTCAGCGTCCTTCGGGTCCTCCGCCAAGACCCGTTCAGGCACCTGTAAAAGTTGAACGGGAAGTGGGAAGAAATGAACCGTGCCCGTGCGGATCCGGTAAAAAGTACAAAGTATGCCATGGCCGATGATGACGCGCACAAAAAACCGTCTCAGGTTCCAATATTTTTGCCTAAAATCTTAGTGACGGTTTCCGTAGTTTTACCTGAATGAATTTTCTCTTTTTTCTGACCCTTTTCTCACTTCAGACCCACATTGCCTCCGGTGGATCCGAAGTCCGGTTTGATTACTCATCCGGTAAGCTCAATCTGATCTGGAAGGTTATAAAGGCCGATGTTGAATCAGGATCCATCGATTCTGAATTTCCGGTTTATACAACCATTGATGCGGTGACCGGCCTGCCGGCCATTTCCTTTTTGGTTCAATCAGATCCGGGTCAATGGACTTATCAGTTTACAACGGATTCTCTGACCATCAGTCCCTATAAAACAGGAACCGGTGATATGGCGCTGATGGGGGCCGAACCGGTTTCGTTTACTGAAGACCGTCCTCAAACCCCGGGTCAACCGGTGATCCGGACCGAAACATTCACCGATTTGGTGGGGGGAACCGGTTACCTGATCAGGATTTTTCCCTGGGTTGCCGGGCCTGACGGGTGGATTTACCTTCAATCGATCTCTGCAACCACCTCTGACAATTCACTTGCACCTGCCAAACCAGTTGATCTGTTGGGTCAGCTATCAGAAAAGGGAAGGAAAAATAACCCCGCACGACTGAACAGGACCACCGGATTTGATAAACATGCCAATCCAACCCTGCGCCTGACCTTCGACGGAGAAGGGATCGGACTGATTACGTATGAGGATCTGGAAAGCAGAGGGGAACAATCTGAATTCAGGGGGAAACCTGTAGGCTCCCTGCGTGTGTATTCAAAAGGCAATGAAGTGCCGATTCTTCTGAAGGATGATGGCAATGGTATCTGGTCACCGGGCGACCGGATTGAATTTTTCATTGAACCTAATCTTGTCAAGCTGAAAAACAAATATCAGGATCTGTATTACGATCCTTACTTTCAGGGATCTGTTTACTTCCTGACAACCGAACCGGCTGCAACAGGGAACCGGCTTGGAATCGTTTCCGGCGAAATCAGAGAGACAATGAGCCTGAGTGACGAAAGAAACCTGATCGGGGAATCCTTCAGAACCACTCTTCATCTCGAAGAAAACAAGCAATATCACGGTTTGGGTGAAGTTGATGTTGGTGAAGAATCCTTCATCAGAGATCACTTTTTCTGGGAGCGGGTCGGACTGAACCAGAAAAAATCCTTCAGGGCTCCGGTTTATGGAATTGACGGATTAAGTCAGACCCCGGTAAAAATCTCCATTGCAATGCATGGCCTGACTTTCACCAAGGAACTTCCCGTGGACCGGGAGCATTTTGTGAAGGTGGATATTGGTGATTCACAGGATGGAATGGCCCTGACCGAACGGATTGCAGGTAAAGAACGATGGAGTGGTCAGACGCTGAACATTGCGACCTACCAGGTTTCTCCCATTGAATTTGCAACATACATGAATGGACAGGGTGCCTCTGTTCAGATTCAGAATTTTGATCCCTTTAACCCAACACGAAATGTGGCCCGGACCTATGCTGTGAATTGGATCCGCATAGAATATGACCGGAATTATGTTGCCACAAAGAACTATTTACCCTTTCATTTGCCATCTGGCCGTCAACCAGGTCTGTTTCAATTCATGGTTGATAATTTCACCACTCCCAAAATTCAGTTGTATAAAAAAGGCGTTGGCCAGTTACAGAATTTTGTCACCGAGTCCTACATTCCTCCTGGTGATAAAACCGGAACCCGGTTATACCGGATCATTTTCCAGGACTTTATCATTTCACCGGATGCAACGAATTATATAGCACTGACCGAAGAATATAAAATAACCCCTAAAACCATCCAGGCGGTTGAGGCCTCTGTCCTTGCTGATACTGATCGTCCTGCACTGAAAGATGCTGACAGGGACGAGTCGATGATAATCATTACTTCGACTGATTTCTGGACACCGCTCAGCGCAGGAAATCAGCTGTCTTCGATTAATCGATATGCAAAAAACAGGGAAAACGATCTTAGTCAACGGGCGGTTAATGATCCGAGACTGGCAGGCAGAACCAGACAGGTAATGGTGACCACTGTACAGGATGTGTATGATGAATTCGGGTATGGTTATAAGAGCCCGCATGCCATCAGGGAATTTCTGCGTTATGCCTACCATAACTGGAAACGAAAACCACTTTATGTTCTCCTAATTGGAGATGCCGCACAGTACTATGATTCTGAGGATGATAAGATCCCATCCATGTTGGTTCAGACTACTGTTTTTGGTGGTACTTCTTCCGATACCTGGTATGCAATGGTTTCAGGCAACGATGTCATTCCAGACATGGCAATCGGCCGGTATCCGGCCAGAACCTCAGAGGAAATTAACCGATATCTGGATAAGATAGAGGCTTACCAATCCAATGCTGACTTTAACGGATGGAAGAACCAGTCTTTGTTTATTTCCGGATTTGAGGATTCATTTGGTGATGACAATCTTGAGGTTAAAAAGGTAACCGAAAACAACCGGTTTAATACCAACTTTCATGTCAAATCCTTCTTTCCCGGCGACCCCTATGTTGGTGGAAAAAGCCACCTGATTAATCAATTTAATGCCGGAATGGTTGCCATGAACTTTATGGGACATGGCGGAGGCGGTGTCTGGGCTGATGCCGGTCTGTTTGAAATTCCCGATGTTGACAAATTAACCCCGACATCCCGCTTGCCCTTTGTGACGAGTTTTACCTGTTACACCGGTGAATTTGCCGGCCCAATTGAGTATTACAGTCTCTCAGAAAAATTGATACTTGCCGAGAACAGAGGCGCCATTGGTGTTTTTGCTTCCTCCGGGGTAGCCTGGAAGAAAAACAATGTGTATCTCGGCCGCTCCATTTATCAGTTTCTGTTTGATGATCAGTATAAAAACCTTTCACTTGCCGAAATTGTTGATCTAGGCCGGTTTTACTATCGCATTCATTACTCAGATTACCTGAATTTTCCCCGCCGGATTCCAACTTCACAGATTTATCAGTATTCCTTTTTTGGTGATCCCTCCATCCGGTTACAAAGACCTGATGACCAACTGGTCGTTGACAATCAGAATCAGCTCGTTTCTTCGAATGATTCGGTCCGTGTAAACCTTGCCTTTCCTGAAAATCAGACCGGGACCGTTTTTTATAAATTTGCTGATGGAAACAATCAGGACCTTTCCTATTCATCCATACCCAGTTTTTCATTGCCGCAGGGATCGATCCAAACCAAACTGAAGGTACCGGATGGACTGAAGGGGAAACAGGGTTTCCTCAAATTTTATGGTTCAGGTTCAGCCGCAGATGCCGTTGGTTCACTTCGTTTTTCTTACACAAAGGTCATTTTTTCGGAATCTAAAACCGATCCTGAACAGATAGTTAACGGGGAGCCCTTTAAAATACGGTTTACTTTTGAAGCCTCTGAAAAAATCAAATCCGGATCTGTTTTGCTACAGATTTATGATCAGCTATCCGACAATGGTTTGATAGGCGGATTGTCCCGTACCACCGGACAATCAGGCGGGTTGCTTTATTATGGCACTGTGATGCTGGATTCGGTTCGAAACGACCAATGGATCACCCGAGACCTGATTCCAGGGAAATATTCGAACAGTAATTTCAACTACCAGTATTCGGTAACGGTTACAGACCAGAATGATCAGACATACACTTTTTCGGGAGTCTTGTCTCTTTCGGCATTGCCTGATGTCTCTGCTGCCCCTGTTTCACCGGGTGGTGAAGAGGAAAACTACACGAACCCCACCATCGGATTGTATTACCGGAACGGACCGGTTCTTGGAGCCGAAATATATAATAATTCTGGTGTGGATCTTCAGAATGTAAGAGTCCGGTTTTTTGGCGGCGGGGTAATTGATAAGCGTCCTCCCGAATTTTCAGGAATCCCACTTTTCCTGGGTGAGACCCGGGAATTTTTAGAAAGGAATTCATCCAAAATGGTGTTTATACCATTGCCTGCAGACTCTGTGATGGAGCCTGGCAGACCATATGAGTTGTCCGTACAGGTTTTTGCCGATACCTCTAATGGGGCAAGGGAACAATCCTATACAAATAACCTCTCCCGACCCGTGCCGATTCTGTTTTCCTTGTATCAGTTTGGACCAGGAAAATCCAATCAGGTGACCTTTGAAGATCTGACTGCAGATCTGAACAATGTATTTCAGGCGGACCAGTCCCTTTACCTCGAAACAGTTACGTCCTTACCGGTTACCAGTCAGCCCCTGTTAAAGCCGGTGGAGTCTGTTACCTGGGGTTTAAAAGCCTTGCGGATCACCCCCTATTCTCTGAATGAACCCGTATTTTCCGGAACCGGTACATTGTCGCTGCCTCTTCCAGATGGAATTTCATTGGACGGACTTTCCTGGTTTCACTTTGATGTGAAATCGGGGAACTGGTTGAAAATTACTTCAACTTACCAGCCTCAGACCAAAAGGCTGTCGGCTGCCATTCAGGAATTTGGTCTCTATAAACTTTTCCGGACAGAGGACCTGGTTCCTCCCAATGTACAGATCAGTGCCAATGGTACTGGTTTCGAAGAAAACCTGCTGGTGCAACCTCAATCCACCTTTACGTTTGTCATACAGGATGAAAACGGGGTAAACCGGAAAAAGGAGAGTATTCAGGTAAAATTGAATGGCGAGGTCATTCCGGAATCTGAGCTTGAAATTCCGGATTCACTTTCCAATGGAAACCAGTTTTTAATTTCCATGTCGAAAAATCTTACACTGGGACCCAATTCCTTATCTTATCGCTTTGAAGATGCGTCAGGAAACGTCATTGAGTCGGCAGAAACACAGTTTGTAGTCACCGCCAGGGAAGAGGTGGAATTTTACGGTGGTTTCCCGAATCCATTTAAACGACACCAGATTTTCGCCTTTAAACTTTTTGCGGAAGCGAAATACATTCAGTTAAAGGTCTACACGGTTTCCGGTCGCCTGATTAACAGTTATGATTCGCGTGATCAGACAAATAATTCATTCATCGACGGTGAAGGACTCGGAGTCAGCCTGGAACAAGGAGAATCGATCAACACGGACTATGGTGAAATCTACTGGGATGGAACCGACCGGAATGGATATCCTGTGGCCTACGGAGTCTATTTTGTTAAAGTCAGCTTTAAGTTTAACAACAAAACCGTGGAAAAGATTTTTAAATCGGTCAGGGCAAATGTGAAATGAAAAAAGTACTCTTACCGGCCCTAATACTTGGTATTTTATGTTCCTTCGATACAGGTTTTGCTCAAAAAACAGCATCCCGTTATGGAGGAGACTTTCTGAAGATCCCACCTGGTGTACGGGCAGCAGGCATGGGGTCGGCATTTACCGCCATTGCCAACGATGCCTCTGGTTTCTTCTATAATCCTGCTGGCTCCTCGCTGGTACCAGGGAATATCATCTCCAGTCAGATCGGAAATCAGTTTGGAACCGTAACCGATCCGGCCAGTGTGTACACATTCCTTGGTTACCATCAGCATCTTGGAGCGCTTGGAGCCTTTTCTTTTAACTGGATCCGGTTGGGAGTCGATGATATTCAGTTCCTTGCCGAATTGGGTTACAATAAAAGTGAACGGAAGGGGAATGCCGCCCGTTATGCACTGGATGCCCCGGTTTTTGGAAATGCTCAGGATGCGTTCATTGTGAATTTTTCGAAAGAGATCGGGACCGTGATTGATTTCGGATGGAATTATTTCAAAGTTCCATACCGCATTCCCATTGGAATCAACCTGAAATATATCAGACAATCATTTTCATCCTCCGATTCGGATGTTGAAAAAAAGATAGGTCAGTCAGCCAGCGGGATCGGAATTGATGCAGGGATCATGGTCATTACCAACCTGAATGACTATGTGGCCCGAAACTATTTCGGTACTTTCAGTTTTGGTTTAGTCTCGAAAGATATTTCGAACACCATTCTTTCCTGGGAGGATCAGATAGAAACATCGATTCCCAGATCCTGGGCATGGTCTGTCGCCTACCTTCAACCTTTAGAATGGATGAAATCGACCGTTCAGATTGCTTATCAGGAAGAGACTGATTATGAGACCTTTACCTCGGTTGGGGTAGAGTATACCTATGATCAGCTCCTGCAGGTGAGAGCAGGTTACAGAAGGGAAGAACCAACCTTGGGTGTTGGGCTTTTTCTGTTTAAGTCACTTTCTGTTCAATACTCCTTTCAGAAACATGATCTGGGAAATCCTCACCAGGTTGGTCTGTCCTTCAATCTTGAACCGTGGCTGAAATGAAATCAGTATTATACTTCCTGCCTTTCCTGGTCCTGATGGGCTGTGAACCCGAAACGGTAGAAATACTGCCACCAGATGCACCTGTGATGATCCAGCCAGATTCACTCATCCGTTACCATCCGCAGACCGGTTTTTCAGCCGAAAAAGGAACTGGCCCGGACCGGTTTGGCATTGGTGTGACGATCCGCTGGCAACCCATTGATAATGCTGAAATCACACAATTACGGGTTTACAGAACCAACACTGTTTTTGAAGGCGATCCCGTTTCCTTCCGTTCTCTGATTACGTTTCCCCGTTTGACGGCTACCCAAAAAAATGAGTACCGTGATACCATCGATGTGGAAACCGGAGTGACCTATTACTATCGGATGACAGCCCTGAATGGTGACAAGGAATCGGCACCTTCAAAACCCGTGGCCTATCAGATACTTACCAAACCGATCTTATCATCTCCGGTGAATGGGGTTGTCACCGATACCCTCCATCCTCTTCTGACCTGGAATAGTAATGAAGGGCAGTTTCTGATCTTTGTCAGACGACAAACAAACAAAGAGCTGGTTTGGGCTCAGCTGACCACCCCTCCGAGCGGATATGGTGTTCCCACACAGAGTATCCCATTTGGGCGTGAGGATGAAAAGACCATTTATACCTGGCAAACGACACCACTTAAGCCAGATGAGGCTTATGAGTGGAGTGTTATGCTTACTCAAACGTATTTTAGCGGAACTGAGTATCAGTTTTACTCTCTGGCAAATAACCTTTCGATTATTCCAAAAGGATCAATTACTCCATGGGCTTCCTTCAGAACATCCGCCTCCGCGCAATAACGGCAATCGTCAGTCTGGCGGTTCCACTTCTTGTTTTGGGTCAAACGGACCCCTTCAATCCTCCAGCACCTCCTCAGGCGGACAATTCCAATTATTCCAACGCTGCAGCCTTTGTTTTCTCGAGCGGAGAGGGCATTAACATTGAAGTTGGACTTTGGGGACACATCGGAAAACCCGGCCTGTACAGAGTGCCGCATACAACCGATCTGGTTTCCCTGATCTCTCTTGCCGGCGGTCCCCAGGAATCGGCACGGTTGAATGAAATCAGAATCCTTCGGGTGGTCAGAAACACACCTGAGGCAGAAGGGGAACAGAGAATCCTGATCGTTGACCTTGAAACCTTCATCGAAACCGGTCGACGCGAAGACATCCCGATTCTTCAGCCCGGTGATGTTATCGTGATCTCAGGAAGCATCTATATGGTTTTCAAGGATTTTCTGGGGATTGTGCGTGATATGGCCCTTATCCTGAATACCATCTACCTTATTGATCGTATCAGTAAAGAGTAATCTGTGATAAAAACAACGATTTTTGGTTGATCGGGATAAAAAACCTATATTTATGTTTAATTTGTATTAACTTTGCAAAGTTTAACAGTATTGGAGACCCCAAATGCGTTTGGCGAGGAATTTTGCTCTCTCAACATTCATGGTTCTTGGTTTCAGCAGTGTCATTGGTCAATCACTGACATCTGGCAGTAAGCTGATTCACATTCAGGAAGCCCGTCTTCCTCAGGGCGGAACCCTCACCTTCTACAACAGCATGGGAGCCTATGGAGAATCCTCTGGCTCGGCCGGTGCTCTGTGGGATATCCGGAATGCGTTTACCATCGACTATTCGTTTACAGAAAACTATATGCTTTCTGGAATCCTGACCGTTTATCAGGATTTGAATGACGGATCGGGTAGCTCCAACACTCCGATCAATGATTTTGGTCTGACGTTCAAAGCAGGATCACTCGCCTTTGGAAACGACTTTTTTATGATGGGCGGTCTGATCAACTTTAATCTGCCTGTTGGAGATTCCTACAAGCAGAACGTTCCTTTCCAGATTTTCCGTGGGGTTGGTTTTAACTACCAGATTCAGGGTTTGCTCAGTTATTATTCCGATAACCTGTTTCCTGAAGATGCCTTCAGCGCCCACCTGAACCTGGGTTTCGGGAACAGTCTGGATAAGAACAAAGAAGTACTTTTTAATGAAGCTTTCGGAAAAGGGGAAAAACCGATTAAGGGTACTACCGATCCGTTGGATATCCGGTATGGGTTCGGTGTAAAACTTCCTACTTCTTTTCTGGATTTTTATACAGAAATCTGGGGAAATGCTTTCATTACAGAACCAGATCCTATTTATTACGCCCATGAAAATTACGGATACATCACTGCTGGTCTTGGTCTGAAGCCTGTTGATCTCCTCCTCTTAAATGTTTCCGGGGATTTTCTCTTTACCGGGTCGGAAGATAAAAGCTTCCGGACAGTTGGTGGTGGCACCACTTCTCTCATTAACAGTGATGCCAACTATGCCCCATGGCGTATCAATATTGGACTGAAAATCAACATTCTGCCTCTTAAAACCTCCTATACCATTGATCCTTCACGCCGGTACGATATTACCCCTCGTGAGGCTGATGAAATCCGCCGTCGCGTTCGAATCATTGAGGAAAATGAGGCCGTAACCCGCGATAAGGTTGAAACACTCCGCACCAAACGGAAAGATGTTGAAGCCAACCTGAAGCAGTTGCGCGATCTTCTGCGCTCACTCGATACTCAGGGTGGTGAAGGTAACTGATGAAAAAAGTCGAGGCCATCATCCGCCCATTCAAACTTGACGAAGTACGTCAGGCTTTGGTTGGAAGTGGCGTGGTGGGAATGACTGTTTCAGAAATCAAAGGTTTTGGAAGACAAAAAGGTCACTCCGAAATCTACAGGGGAAGTGAATACCAAATCGATTTCCTTCCCAAAATCAAACTTGAGATTGTTGTTTCTGATGATCAGGTTGACCGGGTGGTCGACCTGATTATTACCCACTCCCGCACCAATCAGGTTGGAGATGGAAAAATTTTCATTCACCCGCTGGATGATGTGATCCGGATCCGTACGGGTGAATCCGGCGAATCGGCAATTTAATCCCCCCCACACATGACACTGTTTTCCTCTATTAGCTCCTGCTATCAGGAGCTTGTTCATTCATTTCTGAAAAACCCCCTTCCAACACCCGTCTATCTGTATTCAGAAACACAGTTGAAACAGAATGCCGGCACGTTTATTCGGTTCAGAGACCAGCATGGCATCCAGGCTTATTATGCCATGAAGGCAAACTCTAACCCATCCATTATCAACCTCTTTTACCGTTCTGGAATTTTTATTGACGCCAATTCACTGGGCGAAATAACAATGGCCTTGAAAGCAGGGGTTCAGCCTGATCATATTCTTTTTTCGGGGGTTGGAAAGACCAGGGATGAAATAACTGCTGCTATCCAATTAAAAATTCATGCCATCAAGATTGAATCTGTGGGTGAAGCCGCTTTGATCGGCCAGATAACGGACGCGCTGAAACAATCGGTGAACGTGAGTCTACGCCTGAATCCGGAAATTGACCCGAAGACCCATCCATATATTTCGACGGGAGTCCGCGAATCAAAATTCGGCATCGATCACCAGGACCTGCCATCGGTGACAGAGGTACTATCGGCACATCCCCGTTTAAAACTGACCAGCCTGTCGGCACACATTGGTTCCCAGATATTTGATGTTGGTTTATATATTGATGTCTATAAGAATCTGGCGCATTATGCCGATCATTTTCGTCGGGAAGGCTTTCCGATTACAGAGTTGGATCTGGGTGGTGGGTTTGGAATCCGCTATAATGCATCTGGTGAAACCGTTGCAGACGAAATGGACAAGGTTTTCGCTGATTTGGTAGAACTCAACCAGGGGAAGTATAAACTTTGTATTGAACCCGGAAGAATGCTGGTTGCCAACTCCTGTATTCTGACGGGTACGGTCCTGTATACCAAACGCAATGGGGACAAGCACTTTGTGGTAACCGATGCGTCCATGACCGAAAACATCAGGCCGGCACTTTATCAGGCAGAACACCCCATCATGGTTTTTTCAGAATCAGCAGAAGGAGAATCCCTGGTTGCCGATATTGTGGGGCCTGTCTGTGAAAGCGGGGATTTTCTTGGTGAACAGGTAAGCATCCGGTCTGCTTCGCCGGGCGATTTTATCGGTGTATTCGATTCAGGCGCCTATACCATGAGCATGGCTTCCAATTATAACCTGAGACCACTTGCTGCGGAATACCTGTTGTCAGATGGAAAGTGGGTTTGCATCAGGAAGCGACAAACCATAGAGGAAATGATCAACAGGGGATTGTGATGAAAAAACTACTTCCGGCATTGTCACTGCTTTTTCTATTACCCGGGTGTCTGACTTTTAAGACCGTTGAATATACCATCACGGTCAATAAGGATCTTTCAGCGACCGGAGTGGTCATCTTCAGGGGGATCGGGTCGGATGTGGCAGATCCCGAGCAGCGAAAACTGGATCTGGAAGGTCTGGTTGAGTATGGTCTGAAATCCACCGAGTTTATCAACGACCGCAAATCGGAAGGCCGTGAAGTCCGTTCACGAAAGTTGTATGTCGAAAACGGACTGCTGACAGCCGAAATCGGATTTTCAGTTAAAAAGGTGAGTGATATTGAAGGGATTTATTTAAACGAAGAATACATCTATGTGGATGTGGATCCTGACTCACAGCTTAATCATGCGAATGGTGAAATAAACACCTATGGCGGCGGAAGTCAGGTGCTTTGGAAAAAAGGTCCGGGAAAGCTCACATTTGCCGTTTCAGTGTATACGGATGAACAATGGCCACCGTTTTCGCTGACACAGGAATATCTGGCACGATACGGATCGAAAGGAACCGGAACTTCCAAATGAATGAATTGACCTATATTGCCGGCGAACTTGGTCTGCCGGTATCATCCGTTCAGGCAACAGTAAAACTACTCGATGAAGGCGCGACCGTTCCCTTTATTTCGAGGTATCGCCGTGAAGTGACTGGTGGGATGGATGAAGAGAACATCAGGAATATTCAGGATAAACTGGCCTACATCAGAGCCTTAACGGAAAGAAAAGTCACCATTCTGGCCAGCATTGAAGAACAGGGCAAGCTGACTGATGAGTTGCGTCAACGGGTGGAAACCTGCATGATCATGGCAGAATTGGAAGACATCTACCTGCCATACCGGCCTAAACGGAAAACACGGGCGAGTGTTGCTAAGGAAAAGGGGCTTGAACCGCTGGCTGACCTGATGTACGGACAGACCCTGCCTCTATCGGGGGATAAACAGTCATTGATAGCACCGTTTGTGAACCCTGAAAATGGTGTTCTTACCCCGGAAGAGGCCGTTCAGGGAGCCATTGATATCATGGCCGAACGTATCAGTGAATCGGCAGACATCAGGAAAGTTGTCAGGGAATTCACCCGTTCTAATGGACTTTTATCGGCGAAGCGAAAAGACGAAGAGAGCAAAGAACGAACGGACTATGAAAACTACTATGACTTTTCGGATTCGCTGACAAAACTGAAACCATACCAGGTTCTCGCTATTAATCGTGGAGAAAAGGAACTGGTTCTCAAGGTTTCCGTTGAAGTGAGTTCATCTGTCATTGTCGATCTGATTGCAAAAAAAGTGATTTCGGCTCCCGGAAGTTTGTTTGAATCAGAAATCCTGAAGGCCGTTGAAGATGGTTACGGGAGGTTGATTGCTCCGAGTATCGAACGGGAAATCCGTTCGGAGCTGACGGAGAATGCGGATCTTCATGCCATCGACGTTTTTGCAAGGAATGTATATAATCTGTTGCTTCAGCCACCGCTATTCGGAAAAACCATTCTGGGTATCGATCCTGGTTTCGTAAGCGGATGCAAACTGGCTGTTGTGGATTCCTCTGGTAAATATCTTGAAGGAACCACCATTTATCCGACGGAACCGAAAAAGTGGATCGATGTTTCAGAAAAAACGTTGTCCGCCCTGGTAAAAAACCATCATGTGGATGTGATTGCCATCGGAAATGGTACCGCGTCACGCGAGGTTGAACAATTTGTAGCGGAAACCATCAGCAAATACAATCTGACCTGCGGCTACATGATTGTCAGCGAGGCAGGAGCCTCGGTTTACTCAGCCTCAAAACTGGCTGCTGAGGAGTTCCCCGATCTTGAAGCGGCTCAGAGGGGCAATATTTCTATCGCTAGACGGGTGCTGGATCCGCTGGCCGAATTGGTTAAAATTGATCCGAAATCGATAGGTGTCGGATTGTATCAGCATGATGTGAATCAAAAAAACCTTGAACATAAGCTCGGCCAAGTGGTTGAATCGTGTGTGAACCATGTTGGTGTGAACGTAAACACGGCCAGTCCGGCCTTATTATCTCATGTATCCGGATTAAACAGCCGGACTGCCACCAACATTGTAAGACACCGGGATGAAAAGGGACCTTTCAGATCCAGGGAATCAATTCTGGATGTCAAAGGGATGGGTGCGCACAGTTTTGAGCAATCTGCCGGATTTTTAAGAATCACCGATGGTGACAATCCATTAGATGGAACGTCCATTCATCCCGAATCCTATCCGGCTACTTATAAACTACTTGAAAAACTGCGGGTTTCTGCAGAATCCATTCAAAAGGAGAATAAACGGCTTCAGGAACAGCTGAAACAGGTAAACAGCCATCATCTGGCTTCTGAGCTGGGGATTGGAAAACCCACACTGGATCTGATTATTGAAAACCTGCTGAAGCCTGGCCGCGATCCCCGTGCAGATCTTCCTGCACCAATCCTCAGAAAAGATGTTCTGAGTATGAATGATCTGAAGCCGGGTCTCCGGTTAAAGGGAACTGTGCGGAATGTCGTCGATTTCGGAGCGTTTGTTGATATTGGTGTCAAGCAGGATGGACTGGTTCATATTTCCGAAATGGGCACTTCTTTTGTGAAAAATCCACATGACGTAATGTCGGTCGGAGATGTGATTGAAGTGGCCATAAAATCGGTTGACCATGACCGAGGACGTATCGCACTGACCATGCGGCTGGAAGGCCCATCACCAAAGCCGGAACAGAAGGGCAGAAAGGTCACTCCGGAGCGTTCAAAAGAACCGGCTTTGTCTGACAAACTTGAATTACTGAAACAGAAATTCTCCCGTTAATGCACGGACATTCGCATCATCACCCGCATTCGCATCATCATGAGGCAAAGACCCGTGTAAAGTGGGCCATTCTGCTGACGGGAATCATGTTCATTGCAGAACTGGCCGGCGGATTGCTCACCAACAGTCTGGCTTTGCTTGCGGATGCCGGTCATATGGCCACCGATCTGGCCGCTCTGATTTTGTCTCTGATCGGGTTCCTCTGGGCAGAAAGAAAACCGGATAATAAGAGAACCTTTGGCTATGCCAGGGCTGAAATTGTCGTGGGTTTTGCCAACGGAATCATCTTATGGGGACTTGCCGGCCTGATTTGTGTTGAAGCCATTCAGCGCATCACCAATCCGGAGCCGGTTTCCGGTTTGCCAATGCTTTTCATTGCAATTGCCGGCCTGGTGATTAATCTGATCAGCGCCGGACTGTTGTTTAAATCGTCCCATCACAATCTGAATGCCAAAGCGGCCTTTTACCATGTCCTGGGTGATGCGATGGGATCGGTCGGAGCCATCACGGCTGCGGTGATCATCCTGCTTACCGGCTGGACGTTGGCTGACCCTGTGATTTCAATCCTGATTTCATTGATTATTATCAGCAGTGCCTACCGGCTTTTACGGGAGACGGTCAACATTTTGCTTGAGGGCGTGCCCGATTCACGCTTGCCGGGGCAGGTTACAAAGGAACTTTTGCAGATAGAGGGTGTGCGCTCGGTGCATGATCTTCACATCTGGTCACTGGGATCAGACCATACCAACCTGTCTTGTCATCTGGTGGTGGATGGAACGATCGGCCATGCCGTCATTCTTGAAAGAGCACACCAGGCTGTCAGACAGTTACAGGTCGTTCATCACGCCACCTTTCAGATAGAACCCGATACTTTCACCATCTGCGATGATTGCCATGCCTGAAGAAATTGTTAATTTTTCTGTACATAAGTTCACAGGTGCTGGCAATGATTTCGTCCTGATTGACGACCGGGAGAACCGGTTCAGTGATGACTGGTACGCAACCATTACCCCCCTGCTGTGCAACCGGTTTCACGGTATCGGCGGGGATGGTCTGATGGTTTTGCGGTCGTCTGACCGGTTTGATTTCAGGATGCACTACCTGAATTCGGATGGTTCTCTTGCCGGAATGTGTGGCAATGGCGCCAGATGCCTGAGTGAATTTTTCTTTCTGCTGACCGGGACTGATCGGGCACGTTTCGAAACCAGAAGCGGTGAATACTTCGCAGAACGCAAGGGAACGGCACAAGTGGCCCTTTCTCTGATAAAACCTTTTGATTTTGCAGACGTACCGGGTCAGGATTCTGAAACCTGCTATGTGAATACCGGAACCCAGCATCTGGTTGTGAAGGTGTCCGGACTGGATGAAATTCCGGTGGAAACCGACGGAAGGAAACTGAGATATTCTGAGTTCGCACATTCAAAGGGCGGGAGCAACGTAAATTTCATAGAAATCACGGGACCGGGATCCCTCAGAATCAGAACCTACGAAAAAGGGGTGGAAGGGGAGACCCTTGCATGCGGAACCGGCACCGTCGCAGCCGCATTTGCGGCCTTCAGAAAAGGATGGATTGCTCAACCCATTGTTCAGGTTACGGTGAAAAGTGGTTCTTTGCTGACGGTATACCTTCAGGACCGCCCGATACTGGAAGGCCCCGCCGATTACCTGTTTTCCAGTCACCTCTCGCTGCAGAAAAATTCAAAAGGCGATCTTTCCTTCCTTCACCGGTTACCCTGACACACCTTCCTTCCGGACTGTCATTTTGACTACATCCCGGAACCCCTTCTGCCTTATCCAACGGTAAAACCTTCTGAACCAGATTGGCACAGCCTTTGCTTAATGGGCGAACGTTCTGAATAACTGACAAAACTGTCACCATCAAACGAATAGAGGTAACTATGAAAATAAAACCATTGGCAGACCGGATTGTTGTAAAACCCTCTGCTGCTGAAGAAAAAACCAAGGGCGGCTTGTTTATTCCCGATACCGCGAAAGAAAAACCCCAGCAAGGTGAAGTAGTCGCTGTCGGACCGGGAAAAGTCGCAGATAGCGGACAAACCCTCGCTCTTCAGGTAAAAGTCGGTGATCGTATCCTGTACGGAAAATACTCCGGTACAGAAATTCAGATTGATGGCACCGATTACCTGATCATGCGTGAATCGGACGTATTTGCAGTACTGTAATTTTTAAAAGATTGAGGTAACAAAACCATGGCAAAAATTATCACCTTTAATATCGAAGCCCGGACCAAGCTGAAGTCTGGTATTGACCAGCTGGCCGATGCAGTTAAAGTGACCCTCGGTCCTAAGGGCCGGAATGTGGTCATTGACAAGAAATTCGGTTCACCGCTGGTGACCAAAGACGGTGTTACCGTTGCAAAAGAAGTTGAATTGAAAGATCCGGTTGAAAACATGGGCGCCCAGATGGTGAAGGAAGTTGCTTCCAAGACATCTGATGTTGCTGGTGATGGTACCACCACTGCCACCGTTCTTGCTCAGGCCATCGTTCGTGAAGGTCTGAAGAATGTGACTGCAGGTGCCAATCCGATGGACCTGAAACGCGGAATCGACAAAGCAGTTACCGCTGTTGTAGGTGAACTGAAATCCATCTCCAAGAAAATTGAAGGGAAGAAGGGTTACGCTCAGGTAGCTGCCATTTCTGCCAACAATGATGATGAAATCGGAAACCTGATTGCAGAAGCTTTCGAAAAAGTTGGCAAAGATGGTGTGATCACTGTTGAAGAAGCCAAGGGCACAGAGACCGAATTGAAGACGGTTGAAGGTATGCAGTTCGATCGTGGATATCTCTCTCCTTATTTCGTCACCAATGCTGATGCAATGGAAGCCGTATTGGACGATCCGTACATCCTGATCTATGACAAGAAGATTTCAGCAATGAAAGACCTTCTGCCCATTCTTGAGAAGGTTGCTCAGACCGGCCGTGGTATCCTGATTATTGCAGAAGACCTTGAAGGCGAAGCTCTTGCTACTCTGGTTGTGAACAAACTGCGCGGAACCCTGCGTGTTGCTGCGGTAAAAGCCCCTGGCTTTGGTGATCGCCGCAAAGCCATGCTCGAAGACATTGCCATCCTCACTGGTGGTATCGCCATCAGCGAAGAGCAAGGTTATAAGCTCGAAAACGCCGACATTTCTTATCTTGGCCGTGCCAAACGTGTGGTCATTGACAAGGATAACACCACCATCGTGGATGGTGCCGGCAAAGACGATAAGATTAAAGCCCGCATCGGTGAGATTAAGGCTCAGGTTGAGAAAACCACCTCTGATTATGACCGTGAAAAATTGCAGGAGCGCCTTGCAAAACTGAGCGGTGGTGTGGCTGTTCTTCACATCGGTGCTTCCACCGAGGTTGAAATGAAGGAAAAGAAAGCCCGCGTGGAAGATGCTCTGCATGCCACCCGTGCTGCTATCGAGGAAGGTATCGTTCCTGGTGGTGGAGTGGCTCTGATCCGCACTGTCAAGTCGCTCGAGAAGCTCAAAGGCTCCAATGCTGATGAAAACACTGGTATTGCCATTGTAAAGCGTGTTCTGGAAGAACCACTTCGCCAGATCGTTACCAATGCAGGTCTCGAAGCCTCTGTGGTTGTTGAAAAAGTAAAAGCCGGTTCCGGTGATTATGGATTCAACGCAAGAACAGAAGTCTACGAAAACCTGGTTGAGTCTGGTGTGATTGACCCTACCAAAGTAACCCGCATTGCGCTTGAGAACGCTGCATCGGTTGCATCGATGGTTCTGACCACCGAAGCCACCATTGTGGAAGAACCCAAGGATGAACCGGCTCCTAAAATGCCTGCCGGCGGAATGGGTGACATGTATTGATAACCGGATAACTCCGGCCTCTGAAAGCCCCGGGTTTACAGCCCGGGGCTTTTTTTTTAATGGACCTTTAATTACGCCTTTACCAGCCTGTTTGTATCTTGTCGGACTGTGGTTGACCGCTGCATGGTGGAAATACTTCCACTGATTTTTTACCTTTAAACCTGGAGACAGTATGAGCACATTCCCCGGCCTGGATTATCTGAAATTGGATGATTGGTTTTCTGAAGACGAGAAGCTGATCAGGGATACCATCAGGCAATTTGTTGACCAATCGGTGCTTCCTATTATCGAAGATGCCTACCTGGAAGGAAAATTTCCCCATCAGTTGGTAAGCGAACTGGGAAGTCTCGGCGCTTTTGGTGCGAACCTTCCTGAAACCTATGAGTGTGCCGGATTATCAAATATTGCTTATGGTCTGATCTGCCAGGAACTGGAAAGAGGCGATTCGGGAGTGAGAAGTTTTGTGTCGGTCCAGGGATCACTGGTCATGTACCCGATTTTTACCTATGGATCAGAAGAACAAAAACGGTTCTGGCTTCCTAAATTAGCCAGAGGAGAAAAAATCGGCTGTTTTGGATTAACTGAACCCGATTTCGGATCCAATCCGGGTGGATTGATCACCCGTTCCCGCCGCGATGGAAATTCCATCGTGCTTAATGGTGCAAAAATGTGGATTACCAATGGGACCATTGCTGATGTTGCAGTGGTCTGGGCGAAGGACGAGGCAGGCGAAATCAAAGGTTATCTGGTCGAAAAGGGAACTCCAGGCTACACTGCCCCGGAAATTAAGAAAAAGCATTCTCTGCGTGCATCAGTTACCTCTGAACTGGTCTTTGCAGATTGCCGTATTCCACTCGAAAACGAATTACCAAAAGCAAAGGGACTGAAAGCCCCTCTCAGTTGTCTGAATCAGGCTCGTTACGGTATTGCCTGGGGTGCAATCGGATCGGCCATGGCCAGCTATCAGTCTGCATTGGATTATACCAAATCCCGTATTCAGTTTAACAAACCAATTGCAAGCTTTCAGCTTGTGCAGAATAAACTGGTTTATATGCTGAACGAAATCACAAAGGCGCAATTGCTCGCCTATCGTGTGGGCCAGTTGAAAGATAAAGGGGAAGTTCGTCCGCAGCACATCAGCATGGCCAAGCGAAACAACGTTGACATGGCCCTTGAATGTGCACGGCTGGCACGTGATATGATGGGTGCCAATGGAATCACAGCCGAATACCCGGTGATGCGGCACATGAACAATCTTGAAAGTGTAAAAACCTACGAAGGAACCCATGATATTCATACCCTGATTCTGGGCCATGATATCACCGGAATCCCAGCTTACGAATAAATTATGCCAAAAAAACAATCCACCCTGCCCAAAGTCATCGGGGACGCCCTGACATATGATGATATCCTGCTGGTTCCGGCACACAGTGAGGTGCTTCCCCGTGAGGTGGATGTTCGTTCACGTCTCACTACCGATATTGGTCTGAACATTCCGCTACTCTCGGCTGCCATGGATACTGTCACCGAAAGTGACATGGCCATTGCACTTGCCCGGGAAGGCGGAATCGGGATCATTCATAAAAACATGCCATTTGCCCGTCAGGCAGAAGAGGTTGATAAGGTCAAACGGTATGAGTCCGGCATGATTGTGAATCCGTACACCATGAAGGCCGGTCAGACCGTTGCCGATGCTCATGCAGTGATGAGCCGGTATCACATTTCAGGAATCCCTGTAGTTGACGATCACGGAAAGCTGGTCGGAATTGTAACCAATCGTGATCTCCGGTTTGTAAAAAAGATGCAGGTGCTGATCGGTGAGGTGATGACCCGTGAAAACCTGATTACAGCTCCGTTGGGAACCACCCTGGAAGAAGCTGAGGTCATTCTTCAGAATTACCGGATTGAAAAACTTCCCGTGGTTGATCAGAATGGCAACCTGAAGGGGCTGATAACCTTCAAGGATATTCAGAAAAAGAAATTTTTCCCGAATGCCTGCAAAGATTCACGGGGGAGGCTCAGAGTTGGTGCAGCCGTTGGAATTGGTGCTGATACCGACTCCAGAGTAGCCGAACTGGTAAATGCCGGAGTGGATGTGGTTATTGTGGATACAGCCCACGGTCACTCGGAAGGTGTGTTGCGGATGGTCAGAAAAATCAGAAAAACCTATCCGTCGCTTCAACTGATTGCAGGTAATATCGCCACCGGTGCTGCGGCTGAAGCATTGATTAAAGCCGGAGCCAATGCAGTGAAGGTAGGTGTGGGACCCGGAAGTATCTGCACCACTCGGGTGGTGACCGGAATTGGTGTACCTCAGGTCAGTGCCATCATGTGGGTGGCAGAAGTAGCCTCCAAACATCAGGTTCCCGTTATTGCAGATGGCGGAATCAAGTATTCCGGCGATATTTCCAAGGCCATTGCGGCCGGTGCTGATTCGGTCATGATCGGAAGTCTGTTTGCAGGAATGGATGAGTCTCCCGGTGAGACCATCTTATTTGAAGGAAGAAAATACAAAACTTACCGGGGGATGGGATCCCTTGGTGCCATGGATCAGGGATCGAAAGACCGTTACTTTCAGGATGTGGAAGACGATGTGAAGAAGTTGGTTCCAGAAGGTATCGAAGGACGGGTTCCCTACAAAGGGTCCGTTTCGGAAACGATTTACCAGATGGTTGGCGGTTTGAGAGCAGCCATGGGATATTGTGGAGTGGGAACGATTCCTGACATGAAGGAAAAAGCGCAGTTTGTGAAAATGACCAGTGCCGGATTAAGAGAAAGCCACCCGCACAGCATTTACATCACCAAAGAAGCACCAAACTACCATATCTGACAGCCGATTTGAATACCTCACCCAAACGACTGTTCGTCATCGCCTATTATTTTCCTCCGATGGGTCTGTCGGGGGTTCAGCGTACCCTGAAGCTGGTAAAATACCTGCATGATTCCGGTTGGCCTTCCACGGTGCTGACCGTTACCGCCAAAACTTACATGGCCTTCGATGATTCGCTTCTGAAAGAAATCGCTGGTCGGGACATTGATGTGATCCGGACTCATCCGATCGATCCGGCCAAGGCATTTAAAAAGCGGAAAACCATTAAACTGAAAAGTGAATGGATCAGAAAACTCCTGAACCGGCTGTCCCAACTCATTTTCATTCCCGATAACAAACGCTACTGGATCAAGGAAGCCATCCGGAAAGGCATGGAGGAATTATCCTCCAAACCGTATGACCTTTTGTTTTCCACGGCCCCTCCCTATACCGATCATCTCGTCGGACTTGAGCTGAAAAAGCGAACCGGGCTGCCGCTGGTGGTCGATTTCAGAGATTCCTGGCTGGATAATCCATACCATTTTTACTGGACCCCATTTCACAAGACCCTGCACTATCACATGGAAAGGGGGGTGGTGAAAGGTGCCAACCTGATTCTGACCATCAACCGGGTGATTAAAGAAAAAATTGTGGCCAGGCACCGTGATATTCTGAATCTGTCTCAGGTGAAAATACTTTCGCAGGGCTACGACCAGGAAGATTTCGACCGGTATGGCGTTCCTTACCGGCCAGGTAATTATGATAAAATGCGTTGGATTTACACAGGCATTTTTTACGAAAGAAACACTCCGGAACCGTTGTACAAAGCTCTTGCATTGCTGAAAACCACTCATCCAACCGTGTTTCAGCAAATTGAATTTCACATGATCGGCTATGTTCAGAAGGAGTTTATCAACCGGACAAAAGCGCTCGATATCACCGATGCCTTTATCTATCATGACTATCAGGAACATCCAATGGCCATTCAATGGTTATGTCTGGCTGATGCCCTTTGGTTATCACTTGGTATCGGAAAAGGGTATGAATCCATTTCAACGGGTAAAGTGTATGAATATATCGGTTCAGGAAAACCAGTGATGGCACTGACACCGGATAACGAGGTCAGCCGGTTATTAAAGGGAATGAAAAATTCCACGGTCATTGATCCCGGAATGACCAGTCAGATCAGAGACACCATTGTGAACTGGCATCAATTGTGGACAACCAATTCGCTGCCACAATTACCTATGGAATTCCGAAAACCCTACGACCGGAAAAATCTGGCCTTCCAGCTCTCACGTGAATTGAATCAACTCCTTCGTCTGGATTAATCCTTGAAAAAAACCGGCCTTCTGCTTGCTGGTATCCTGATTCCTGTCTGGTGTTTGTCCCAACCGGCCGTAACCCGATATGTTTTAAAATCCGGACCAGAGACAACCTCCCGCCTTTCCAGAATGGCCTCCGATGTCTACCGGTTTGATGAACCCTGGATGCGGTTTCAGACGGTTACAGATTCCTTCCAGGTTCTCACTTTTCCCCAAACGCTCAGCCAGGATCTTCCGGAGCAGAGGGCGGGGCAGATGTACCAGGAACTCGTTTACCGGATTGATGGTATCGGCCAGAATGATTCGCTATACCGTACCCAGTGGAACATTCCGGCAGTCCGGTTTGATTTGCTGAAGGAATCGGATGTTCCTGTAAAACCGGTTACCGTTGCCATCATCGACACCGGTCTGGACCGGGAACACCCGGAACTGAAAAGCCGCTTGTGGTTCAATTCCGGAGAGGCACCAATAACCGATGGAACCGATTCTGATGGTAATGGAATCCGTGACGACTGGTCAGGGGTGGATTTCACCGGCAAGCAACCGGACGGACAGCCAAACGATGATCAGGGGCATGGAACAGCGGTCGCCGGAATTATTGGTGCAGAAGCTGGGAATGGACGGGGCATTGCAGGTCTGGCTCCGCACGCAGAATTGTTATCTCTGAAAGCCTTTGATGAAACCGGAAACGGAATCGAAACCACCATTGCCCGTGCCTTGCTGTATGCCTGGTACCGCAAAGCAGATGTGGTGAACATGAGTTTCGGTATCAACAATGAAAAATCCCTTCTGATTGAGAGCATTTTAAGGGCCATGGCACAGGATGGAATTATTCTGGTTGCCAGTTCAGGAAACCGGGGTGGCACAGACCGGCACTATCCATCCGCCTATGAAGGGGTCATCAGTGTGGGAGCCTCAACCATCGATAATTTCAGGGCCATCTTCTCTCAATTCGGAAACCGGCTCGATGTGCTTGCTCCCGGGGTCTCTGTTCCTTCCACATCGCCTGGCGGCGGATACGGTGATTTTTCGGGCACATCGGCCTCTGCACCTCATGTCTCTGCACTGGCTGCCTGGTTGAAGGCCATGGATCCGGGCATGTCGGTTGAATCATTCCGCTCCTTGCTGCAAACCACCTCCATCAAAACCGATTCGAGAGGTTTTTCTGCACCTGATGGGGCAGGCGTTGTAAATTTTTACCGGGCAATCAGTCAGGGGAGTGTCTCTGGCATGGTCCGTATTCATAAACCAGAGTCGGATGGATGGTGGGCAGAAAATGAGTTACCCGTTTCCATATCCGTTTCCGGACCAAACTTCAGTTCGTGGAGTTTATACATTCAACCTGGAAAAGGATATCCGGAAAACTGGACCACTCTGATCTCGGGGACCACTCAGGTGCTTGACTCGGTCGTCATCAGAATTCCTGCCGACAAGTGGGCCGGAAAAGATACCGTTTTAAGTCTCAGACTCCGCATGGAAAATCATACCGGTTCAGCAGTGGAAGACCGGCGGTTTGTTTTTCTGAATCAAAAACCATTGATAATTGAAGACAGTCTTTTTTACCGGACTTACCGTGGAAATCAGGCTGGCATTGGTGCAGAAATCAGAACGAGTCAGCCAGTGAAAGTGGACGTTTCACTTCCTGGTGTCATCAGTCCGGGTGAAACATGGAGGCATCTGACCGTTTCTGAAGTCCTCACCTCGGAAAACGGACCCCTGACACCGGTCTTTACCATTCGGAATCTGGCCGGAGATGAAAAAACCTTTTCCCGGCGCATTCCGGGATACCTCATGACCGATTGGAATGCATGGACTCCTTCGCCCATCCGGGAAACCTCACTTTCTGCTGGATTCATTCTTCCTGAAACCGCTGATTTTAATCAGGATGGATTTCCTGACCTGATACACTCGATGGAATCGGCCACATCCAGATATGGCTCCATTTCCTATATTGATGGCGCCACTCTGTCGGTTATGGATTCTATCACTGGAAATATCCTTGTCCCCAAAGATGTTGTCTTTTTTGATAACCGCTGGTATGCTCTTTTTATTTCGTTGGGTCGTTCCTTTATTTACCGGTCAACTTCTCCTTCCACACCTCCGGTAGAATTGTTTTACCAGAGTCAGAAAGGTAAAGAAGAGTGGGGAGGCGCACTAGAGGTCCGGAATGGATCCCTCCTTCTTCACTGGCGGAACAGTGAAACCTGGCACCGGACCGTTGTTAATGCATGGAATGGATCGGCCGGGGAAGAAAAACGATATGGTTTTCCCGATAATTATCAGCTGTCGGGTCCTCCGAAGGTCAGATTGGTGCGTTTTTCGGGTTCCGATCAACCGGACTATCTGGTAGCAGATCAGTACGGAAATCTGCTGCTTTTCAGAGACACGGGTGAGAACGTGTTTCCATTGATATGGGCCGAGCCGCTCCCTCTTTATCTGTCGAGTGATTTTATCGAAGCCTCGGACCTGACTGGTGATGGTCTGGATGAAATAATTGCACTGTCAAGAGATGTTGGAATCACCGACCCTGTTTATGATGAATCCTGGCCCGGAAGGTGGAATCTCCAGATATTTTCCTTTCATTCCGGTCAGAGTGAGCGTATCTATGACCGCTGGTTTACCGGATACTCTCCTGGAATCAAGGACCGGACCGGCCTGTTTGTCACGAATTCCGGAGCAGACCGCGTGATTTGCCTCAGTCTGGATCCCCATTTATATCAACTAAAAATCACGCCGGGTTATCCGGTCAATGTGTCCACCGGATCCTGGACATCGGGTGAACCAGCGGCTTCGGCTGGCAACTGGGATGGTTCCTCCTGGTGGACAACTTCTAACGGATATCTCACCTGGTGGATGCCTGATACTACGTCCATTCCGCGTATTACCTGGATCACCCAACTATCTGATACCAGTATGCGGGTCGAAGTGGATCGTGTGTTTGAAAAGCTGGTTTACACTTTCCGGTCGCAGAATGGCCTGGAAGTAACCGATTCTGTACTCCAGTCTTCCTCCTTTCTTCTGAAGGGTGCAGGAGCGGGAACGGTGCGGGTGGTTACTTCGGGCAATCATCGACGGTTGATAAATGGACGAAATCAGCGACAATTGACCTTTTATCCACGTGGATATCTGAATGCCTCATTCAGTCAGGGTTTTATCAGACTCGATGGCACCAATCCTATTCTGCCACCCGGACCGATTCCGGATTCCATCCGGTTCCACGGAAAAACACCCGATTGGTGGATACAGGAACAAGGTGGAAAAACCCTTTGGCTTCGGTTTCCCGGGGGGCTTGGCGGTCCGTTTCCGGTTCCGGCGATGAAAGATGAAAACAACCGGGTTCTGATTCCCGTACCAGACACCCTTTTTATTGTGCCGGAGCCCGTTAAAAGGTCAGCCTTTTATCTCACCCGGTTTGAAGTCTTCAGCCGTCAGAAGGCAAGGATCTTTTTTTCGTCACCGGTAGAGGTGGCTTCACTTTCTTCCGTTCTTTTAAAGAATCCGGGAATCGGGCTGACGGTGATAAATCCACTCCTGCTTGAACTTGAATCGCTGAAACAGCCGATTGGCAATGCCGGTAAGCCCCTTCTGGTCGATTTTGACGGATTATTGAGTGTTAACGGCGATTCGCTGGATGCCCGGACCCGGTATGTTTCTCTGGAAACGATGGGGAGCTCGGTGAAGGAGTTGCTGGTGTATCCGAATCCGTGGCGTCCGGGAACGCAACAGGATCTCACCTTTGCCGGATTGCCATCCGGAACAACCATTGCCATTTATGACATCACACTCCGGTTTCTGAAGGAACTGACTGTTGAACATGGGGCAGCATCGGTGAACTGGAGCGGGGAAGGAAACGATGGAAAAAGGGTGGGGTCGGGGATTTATATTTTCCGGGCCACGGGTCCGGATGGACAGGTAAAGGAAGGGAAGTTTGCGGTCATTCAATGAACCGGTCCGGGTCGGGATCACCGGAGGAATTGCTTCCGGAAAGTCACTGGCAGCTGCCTGGTTTGAACGATCGGGTTTTCCTGTTTTTTATGCCGATCTGGTTGCCAAATCGATTCCTGAAACCAATGCAGAGGTTCGAAGCGCGCTGATCGGATATTTTGGCGAGCAGGCCTTTCTTCCGGATAACCGGTTAAACAGACCTTTCCTCGCATCGGCCATTTTCGGGTCTGAAGAAAACCGTTTATGGATGAACCAATTGATTCATCCGCTTGTTCTGCAGGCATTCAAGACATTCTGCAATGAGCATGATACCGCTGAAATGATCATTCATGAGGCGGCCCTGATCTATCAGTCCGGATTTGATAAGCATCTGGATTTCGTTATTTTTATTTCGGCATCAGAGGAACTTCGAATCAATCGGGCCCTCAGCAGAGGAATGGATAGCCCTGAAGCAGTCAGACAAAGAATCATGGCACAAGGGGATCTGACAGTCTTTGAAAAAAAGGCTGACTTTCTTTTGTTCAATACCGGTACCCCTGAAGAACTGGAAGCAAAACTTGAAACCACACTCCGAGCAATCAGAAGTCACCATTGACTGGACCGACCGGGGCCGTCAGTTGTTCTTTAATACGTATGCCCGACAGTCCTTCATCCCGGTTCGCGGGGAAGGTGTGTATCTGTATGATGAGGATGGACGGGAATATCTTGATCTGGTCACCGGTTTAGGCGTTAACGCGCTGGGACATGCACACCCGGCCATTGTTGCTGCTGTGAATGACCAGATTCAGCGGTTCAGTCACCTTAGCAATGCTTTTATTAATATTCCGCAGGTTCGTCTTGCTGAACGGGTACTGGAGCTGAGTCCGGATCACCGCAAAGTTTTTTTTACCAACAGTGGAACCGAATCGGTCGAAGGTGCACTGAAACTGGTCAGACGATGGGCTGCCAAAAACAACCGCGATACCATTTTTGCTTTCAGCAAAGGATTTCATGGCCGGTCCCTTGGTGCGTTGTCGTTAACACATAAGGATAAATACAGGAAAGGTTACGGCCCCTTCATGCCAGAAGTGGCCCACCTTCAGTTTGATTCGCTGAAAGATCTTGAAAAGATCAATGAAAAAACCGCAGCCGTCTGTATCGAATTTGTATTGGGCGAGGGAGGAATCAGGCCCATTTCGTGTGAATTTGCCGATGAGCTGGATCGGTTGCACCGCCTTCATCAGTTCCTGCTGATTGCCGATGAAACTCAGAGCGGAGTTGGGCGTACTGGTCAGTTTTTTGCTTTTCAGTGGTACACACTCAAGCCGGATATCGTGGTAACTGCAAAACCCATCGGAGGCGGATTGCCATTGGGACTCATTTTGGGTAACCAACGGGTGGAAGGACTGTGGGGCCCCGGAGATCATGGAACCACATTTGGGGGAAATCCGGTAGCCTGTTCGGCTGGACTGGCTGTGATTGATTGGCTTTCCGATGGCGGAATGGCACATGTGGCGCAGGCAGGAAAAAAATTCGGGGATGCTTTAAGGTATCTTCAGGGCCGGTTTCCGGCTGTGATCCGGTCAACAAGGGCTTTTGGTCTGATGGCTGCAATTGAATTGTATCAGTCTTCCACCGATTATCCACAAAAGGCTCTTGGTGAAGGACTGATCATCAACTCAACAGATGACACCGTAATCAGGTTATTACCTCCCCTGATTATTCAGGATGAACATATACAGGAAATGGTAAGAAAATTTGAAAGGATATTCAGTAAATAATGGCCGTTAACGAAAACAGATTAAAAACAAAGGCAACCAGAGCTGATGACTCGATGATGCCTTTTACGAAGGAAAATTACATTCTCCTGAGCATTGGTATATTAATCATTCTGGTTGCTTACATCCTGATGGCTGTTGATAACCAGGTGGATGGCTGGATCAGTTTGTATCTGGCTCCCTATATGTTGGTATTCGGCTATGCCGAATTGGTTTTTGCCATCATGTATAACAAAAACGGCAAGAAGAAAAGTACGTAAACTATTGCTTTTATTGTTTTATTCTGCTAACTTTGTCCCACTTAATTTTAAAAGGAAGTCTGATTCCTTCTAAGTTAAGTAAAAATAAGTATTTAGGTCCGGTAGTTCAGTTGGTTAGAATGCCTGCCTGTCACGCAGGAGGTCGCGAGTTCGAGCCTCGTCCGGACCGCTGAAAAAGCCCACATTGGTGGGCTTTTTTGTTTCCTCGAGTTGGGATCATGTATCATACCTACATCCTATATTCCCAGATACTTGATAAGTATTACATTGGGTTCTCTTCCAATCTGGCGTTAAGGCTGTAACAAAATCTGGTTGTCCGTGGATTTTACTCTACAGCGAATCATTTGAAACAAAAAGGGATGCCATCCTTCGTGAAAAGCAGATAAAGCGGATGAAAAGCAGAAGATTTATAGAAACGTTAATCCCAGGAGGTCGTCCCGATGAGATCGGGAAGCCTCGTCCGGACCGCTGAAAAAGCCCACATTGGTGGGCTTTTTTGTTTAACAATTTCCCATAGGTTTTCCTGCTGTTCAACCAGGTTTTTCAGTTAACCATTATCCGATTCATTTAGCCGGGGAGCTAAGCCAGCAGACAGACCATCCGTTTAAAAAAAAAGGACTTCGGTTTGAAGTCCTTTTTTTCGGTAAAAAGTAGTGGGGCCGTTCAGCTGAGGATGGTCGATTTCTCCTGTGCAATCTGGGGAGCAGGGCGTTCTTCGGAGGCCATCCAAAGGGGTTGGTTATTGGTGATTTTAAAAATGCTGTACTTCCTGATGAACGGATTGACGTTGAGCCAACTCTGGAAAGACGAAAAGTCATCAAAAAAATGCTGTTCAGATTTGTTGCTGTAGAAAAATTCATAAACCGCAACGAAGCCAAAACTCGATTCCATTCGCAGAGCAAGTGATTCTTCGACAGACATTGGAAGCCCTTCCGCTAACTTTCACATGCAATATGGTATCAAAATCACCATATTTTCAGTGATAAAAATCACAAGACGTAAAAAATCATCCCGATTTAATCATAATTGTAACTTGCGCACCGCCCTGTGGGGAATTAATAATTACTTAAACAGGTTAAAGGGCCTATTCAGTTAACTATTTTTACCGTTTTCAAGGAAACACAATGAAGATACTGACTTTTATTCCTGTACTGCTTTTTACATTTCCATTACTGGCTCAGAACACTGGTGCGGATACAGCCGTTATCTCCAGAATTATCCGGGAAGGGACCGATCGATCCGGAGTGATGCAAACGGCCAGTTATCTGACCGATGTGTATGGTCCCCGTCTGACCGGATCCCCTGACTATGACCGGGCAGCTGAGTGGACTCTGAATGAATTGAAGCGATACGGGCTTGAGAACGTAAAAAAGGAAACCTTTGGACCATTTGGAAAAGGTTGGAGTCTGAAACGGTTTTATCTCCATGCCATGGAACCAGTTTCTTTCCCGGTGATCGGAGTTCCGAAGGCATGGTCACCTGCGGTCAAAGGTGTACAGAAAGCCGAGGTGGTCTGGCTAAATGTGAAATCAAGGGAAGAACTGGAAACTTACCGGGGTAAACTCGCGGGAAAACTGGTGATGATATCGGATCCGGTTGAACTGAAACCCGGATTCAAACCCGATGCCAGCCGACACAGTGATTCCACTTTACTTGTTCTTTCAAATGCCGATCCGAAGGGTACCAGGAACCGGTCAACCATGGGACAAGTGAACCCGGCCATTTCGGTCAGAGACAAATTCGAATTTGTAATCGCAGAGAAGGCGTTGGCAACAATTGAACCCAGCCGTGGTGATGATGGAACGGTTTTTTCGATGGGTGCCTATGTGGTTCAGCCTGAAAATGTGAGTTGGGATCAGCGGATCCAGGCATATTCCCCGGGGAATAAAACGGTTATTCCCCAGGTTGTGATTGCTGCAGAAAACTATAACCGTTGGGTCAGAATGATTGGAAAAGGGCAGACCATCCGGGCAGAAATGGTACTTGAAGTCTCCTTTACAGAAGAGAAGGATGGCTACAATCTTTTAGCCGAGATTCCTGGGACCGATTATCCGGAGGAAGTGGTGATGCTGGGCGGACATTTTGATTCCTGGCATGGCGGTACCGGTGCTACCGATAACGCATCGGGTGTTGCAGTGGCCATGGAAGCAATGAGGTTGCTGAAGGAAGCGGGTGTTCGGCCGAAACGGACAATCCGTATTGCTTTATGGGGTGGGGAAGAACAGGGCTTGCTCGGAAGCCGTGGCTACGTGAAAAAAAACCTTGGGGAGCGATTGGACAAGGCCGCTCCGTGGGACTCCATCCGGTACCAGCCGGCAGGAGAGAAGTTTTCAGTTTATTTCAACATGGATAACGGAACCGGAAAATTCAGGGGAATCTATATGGAAGGGAATGAGACAGCCAGACCGCTTTTCAGGGATTGGCTGAAACCATTCGCGACCAAAGGAGCAGCCACTCTGTCTCCGCTCAGTACCGGAGGAACCGATCACATGGCTTTTAACGCCATAGGATTGCCCGGTTTTCAGTTCATTCAGGATCCTATAGAATACTTTGCCAAAACCTGGCATTCCAACATGGACGTTTACGACAAACTCATCGAGGACGATCTGAAACACAATTCCATGGTAATGGCCGTCTTTGTGTATCAGGCCGCGATGATGGAAGGTCTTTTCCCCCGTAAACCCCTTAACTGATCATCTCTGCAGGATCATCCTGACAGATTCTGACTGTCTTCCACTGGTAATCCGGGCTATATACAGTCCGGATGCCCAGTGACTTCCTGCCTGAATTCGGACGGGGTTCAACCCCTGATTTCCATTAAACGGTCCGATTTCCTGAATTTTTCTGCCCAGAATATCATAGATGTCGATGGATATCATACCAGGTACAGCCAAATTAACAGGAAGGGTGGTTTCCGGGTTAAATGGGTTTGGATAGGCGGGATGAACACGGAAGGATTTCATTCTTTCCGCAATTCCGGTTCCTGCAGTTGACCGTGATAAAAAGACCTTGGCAACACCATCGGTTCCTGCTTCAGCGATTAACTTTTTACTTTCTCTGAGCAGGGTAACCGACCCGGTTCCCGAAAAAACGACTGAATCAATGACCAGTTCATCATCTGGTAATTCGGCAGGGTAGAGGCGAATCCCATCCGGATTGAACATTGAATGAACCCGGACATGCATCTGAATGGGTCTTTTGTGCACATAAAAGCTGGCATAAAGCCAGGAATAATATCCCAATTCAACGCTATGGTAACCTGCTTTGTATCCATTCCCCTTCTGATCACCCCAGGTCGGTTTCCCGGACCGTTCCCGGTCTGAATACACCTCTCCATAGGTATGATCAACAAAGTACCGCATAAAAAACGCCAGTGATTCGTCGGCCATTTCAAAGTACTTCATGTCTCCGGTCAGATCATATAAAATCAGGCCGGCCATAACCGCCTGCTGCATCTGCCACCACGCTTTTGCGGTATCGGGGTTTCCCCACATTTGCATGGTTCCTGTAAACCGGTCATAATCCTTATATGGACCTCCATACTGATGGTCATATCCGTTGTCGAGGACATGATCGGCCACCATTTTGGCCTGAGATAAATAGTTTTTGGTTCCGTCCAACTGATCAACCCTGGCCAGACACCAGGCAGTTTTAAGCACATGACCCATGATAGAAAGGTTTTGGGATGCATTCTGTTTCCAATCGGAAGTAAAATGTTCACAAAATCCGATTGCCTGATCGGGCATACTGGCGATGAACCGATTTACGGCCAGATCGGCCATATCATGAAGTCGTTCCTTATAAATGATGGAATCGGGGAATTGGGTGGTCAGACCAATGAGGTGGGTGGTGATGGCATCCAAATGGGAATTGAATGTTTTATTGGCTGGTGATGTAAGATTGTATTTCGCAACATCGTAATAACCTTCACGTCCCGGGGTCTTATCCCAGAAATTGGTTTCGTTGGATGCAAAACCAGTCCGGATCCACCGAAGCACCGAGGTGTCACCGGTTGCTTCATAAAAAGCCATCAAACCCAGAAGGGCATAGTGCTGGAAAAAGGCGGTTTTATCGGAAAAACGGTTGACGGGCGCGCCGGTTTCCTTTAACTCATGAATCCAGCCATGATAGGCAGGATCCCAGGCATATTTGGTCATAAATGCCAGAGCCCTGCGTGCATAACGCAAAGAGGAGGTATCGCCGGTCATCTGGAAATGTCTGGAAAACGCATAGGCATTTCGTGATTGAGTGAGCAGGTGTTTATATCCGCCCTGAGAGGAAATCCATTTTCCCTGCCGGTCCACATTTGTATAAAACGCCCCGGAAACAGGTTCAAAACTTTTTTTCCAGAACCGGATGCAACTATCCACATAGCTGATCAGCTTGTCTGGTTCCTTCAGATGTACGGATTGATAGGTGAGAGGCTGAGCAGGAAGAACCAATGGAAGCTGGGTTACCGGCAATAAAAAAAGAAGAAATACCAGTCGCATAAGGCGGACCTCAGAAGAATAGTGAAACCTGATCGGGTCTGATCCGTACAATGATGGGACTTATAAGGAACTTAATCAATGAAATGGTCCCTGTTTTTGCTGGTCACAGCATTCATCTTTACCGGATGTGATACACCCGATACCCCCGATTATAAAATCAAAGTGACCGCCTTATCGGCAGAGTACCTTGCCGGAGACACCATTACTGTCAGAATCACCAATAAGGGAGATGCTTCGGTTTTTCTGGCCATTTCTGACAGTCTTACCAATCTGATTGCCTATGATTTGCAGCAAAAATCGGTAACCGGATGGAAAACGGTTTCTCCTGCCGGCACCATCCTTCCGGGGAAAGCCGTTGAACTCCCATCCGATGCCTCACTTGATTACCGTTTCCGGATTCCGTTCAGTTCCATTCCTGAAAATGGAACCACAGTATTCAGAGTTAATCACCGAATCTATTTGGAAGCTTCTTTGAGCCGACAGGCCGGAATACAGGAAACAGCCACCGCGCCGTTTTTTATCAAACCCCTTTGAATCATCCTTCCCGCAATTAAAACCCGGTTCGCCGGGTTTTTTTGTTTCTGCGTTTCCGTGCATAAAGGAACCCACTATATTTGCACCATTCTTTGGAGTTCCTATGCGATTCAGATTTCTGGTTTTCCTGTCACTCCTGTTTGCCGGTTTTGCCTTACAGGCATCGGATAAACCAAAGCTCATTGTTGGGATCGTCGTTGACCAGATGCGTTATGATTATCTGGTCCGATTCAAATCGGGATTCGGAGCAGGCGGATTTAACAGACTTCTTGAGGGAGGCCGGAATTTTACTTCCTGCAATTATAACTACATTCCCACCTACACAGCTCCGGGACATGCCAGTATTTATACAGGAACCACTCCCAGAGTTCACGGAATAGTAGGTAACAGCTGGTACGACCGCAGATCGGGGAAAGCCTTTTCCAATGTGTACGATTCCACTGTCACGCCAATCGGTTCGGATGAAAAGGCCGGTCTTGCTTCGCCCGTCAATCTGATGGCTCCAACCATCGGAGACCATCTCAAGGCTCAACTTGGTAAGGGTACCCGGGTTTTTTCGGTTTCGATTAAGGATCGGGGCGCTATTCTTCCCGGCGGCAAAGCAGCCAATGGTGCCTTCTGGTATGACTCCAAATCGGGATTGTTTACCACTTCTTCCTATTACTATAGAGAAGCACCTGTCTGGTTAACCGAATTCAACAACCGGAATCTGCCTGTTTCGCTGATGTCAAAGGACTGGGTTCTTAAAAATCCGGCCATGTCTTTCACGGGAATGACAGCAGATGAGGTGGAATGGGAGCATGATATTTTTAAAGAGGGGGATCGTTCATTCCCGCACACATTTTCCCATCTTTCTGAAAAAAAACGGGCCGACCTGCTTGCTTTCACACCAGGCGGTAATGAAATCGTACTGGAATTGGCTCTGACCGTTCTTGCAAAGGAAGGCCTCGGCAAATCATCCGGAACGGATCTGCTGGCCATTTCCTTTTCCTCACCCGACTATATTGGTCATTCTTACGGACCCAACTCGCTCGAAGTGGCCGATTGTTACCTAAGGCTGGATGAGCAGATTGCCAGATTGTTATCCGCTCTGGATTCTGAGGTTGGAAAAGACCGTTACCTTCTGTTTTTGTCCGCTGATCATGGTGTCAGTGAATCGCATGGTTATCTGCGGAGTGTGGGTGTGGATTGCGGGCACTATGTCGAATCTCCTGTAAAGGATTCGCTGAATCACTTTCTTTCCGGCTATTTCGGAAAGGATTCACTCGTTCTTAGTGTGAGCAATGATCAGGTCTACCTGAATGAAGATCTGATAACATCAGAGGGAATTGATCAGTCATCGGTGATGGAAGCTGCTGCCCGGTATCTTTCGCTGAATCTGCCCCAGTTGGTCAGTGTCTTTGACATGGATTATTTACGCAACCGTCCGGTGGTCCGTTCCATGGAAGCGATGATATCAAATGGCTGGAATCCATCCAGATCGGGAGAGATTGCGTTCATGTCCAAACCCTATTTTCACAATTCCGATTTATCGGTGGGAACCAGTCACGGATCGGGGTATTCATACGACACCCACGTTCCAATGCTCTTTTATGGATGGAAAGTCAGTCCAGGGACCATTGACCAGCCGGTTTACATCATTGACATTGCGCCCACGGTTACCCGTCACCTTAACATGACCAGTCCCGGGGGCGCCTCAGGTCTGGCACAGCCGCTGAGATAGTTATGGGATTTCCATGGTCATTGGTTTTCCGATTACTGAAATCGGCTGGAAAGGAATGGATCCGGTCCGATTTTTCGAATGGGAACGGATCCACCACCGGACCTGGTGCCGATCCTGCACTGGTTGATCTGGTAAAAACCACACGGACCCATCAGGAGGCCATTTCACGGCTGACAGATGACGTAAAAACATTGAACCAACAGGTTCAGTTGCTGATCAAACTGGTTCAATGGCTGATTATACTGATTGCAACGGCTTTGCTGATTGCCATTATCTGGTTGTTTACGAATTAGAGGGGAAGCGAACATGAAGGACAAACACCCGATCGATTACAATTCAGACCTGTTTCACCCATCAAAGGCTGTGGTTAAGCAGGCGAATATTAAAAACTACGAGGAACTTTATTCTCGTTCCATCCGTGATCCGCAGGGATTCTGGGCGGAGGAAGCAAAAAAGCTTCAGTGGTTCCGTAAATGGGATAAGGTTCTCGATGACACAAATAAACCGTTTTTCAAATGGTTTACCGGCGGGCGGTTCAACATTGTTTCGAATGCCATTGACCGGCACCTGTCCAACTGGCGCCGTAATAAACTGGCCATCATCTGGGAAGGAGAACCTGGTGATGTTAAGACGATGTCCTATCATGCCCTGAACAGGGAAGTCTCCAGATTTGCCAATGTTCTTAAAAGCATGGGAGTCAGAAAGGGAGAGGTGGTTACGGTTTATATGCCTCAGATCCCTGAACTGCCTATTGCAATGCTTGCCTGCGCAAAAATCGGCGCCATCCACTCGGTTGTTTACGGCGGATTCAGTGCAGAAGCCCTGGCAGGCAGAATTGAAGATGCCAAAAGCAGGGTACTTATCACCGCTGATGGTGGTTTCCGGAGAGGGAATGTGACCGATCTGAAAGGAATCGCCAACGAGGCCATGCGCCGGTCACCGACGGTGGAAGTTTGCATTGTGGTGAAACGTACCGGACATGATGTCCACATGCAGGCGGACCGGGATTTCTGGTATCACGATCTGATGGCCCTTCCGATTGCCAATCCGAAATGTTCCACCGAAATACTTGATGCAGAAGATCCGCTGTTCATCTTATACACATCAGGGACGACCGGTAAACCCAAGGGATTGTTGCACACGCATGGTGGTTATGCTGTTTACACTTCCACCACACACCGGTATGTATTTGATATCAAAGATGAAGATCGCTGGTGGTGTGCGGCCGATCCGGGTTGGATAACCGGTCACAGTTATCTGGTCTATGCGCCGCTGATCAATGGCGCAACGATTATGATGTATGAAGGGGCGCCCAATCATCCCTACCCGAACCGTTGGTGGGCCATGATTGAAAAGTATGGCATTACCATTTTATACACGTCTCCGACAGCCATCCGTGGACTGATGCGTTATGGAGAATCCTGGCCGAACCGGCATGATCTCACTTCATTGCGTTTGCTGGGTTCGGTGGGAGAACCTATCAATCCTGAAGCATGGAAATGGTATCACCGGGTGATCGGACGAGGGGAATGTCCCATCATGGATACCTGGTGGCAGACAGAAACTGGCGGATTTGTCATTACGCCCCTGCCCATCACCCCGCTGAAACCCGGGTCGGCCACGCGTCCGTTTTTCGGACACGAGGTGGCCATTGTGGATGATCATGGTCATCCGGTGCCGGATGGAGATGAAGGAAAACTGGTCCTGCAGGCTCCCTGGCCAGGCATGGCCAGGTCCATCTGGGGAGATCCGGAACGATTCAGGGAAACCTACTGGAAGGACTTCGAGGCCCAGGGTTGGTACAAAGCCGGCGATGCTGCCCGCCGGGATCAGGACGGATATTACTGGATCATCGGCCGCATTGATGATGTGATAAAAGTCAGTGGTTACCGTTTAGGAACTGCAGAAATTGAAAGTGCACTGATTACCCATCCGGCGGTTGCAGAATCGGCAGCAATCGGAGTTCCGCACGAGGTGAAAGGGAACAGCATCTACTGTTATGTGATCCTGAGATCCGGAATTATGGGTTCTAAACAGTTAAGCGAAGAGCTCAAAGACCACGTTGGAAAGGAATTGGGACCCATTGCCAAACCAGAGCATATTGAGTTTGTAGACGTGCTGCCCAAGACCCGAAGCGGGAAAATCATGCGACGGGTTCTGAAAGCCCGGGCACTTGGTCAGGAAGTGGGAGATACCTCTACGCTGGAAGAATAAAATCTCATTATAGCGGACTCTCCCAGGTGTATAACCGGGTTAGATTAAATCCGAGAAAGAAGTGTTTGTCGGTCCAATCCCGATCGGAACCCAACACACTTCTGATGGTGGATATCTGATTGGAGTTTGAAGCCAGAATCTGAAAAGAGTGACCTGCGACCTCAAAGTTTACTCCGACTGAAACCGCATCCCACGCAAGGCGCTGGGCAGAATTGGTGTTGTAGGCATCACGGTTGAACATGGGAGTCCATTCAACCATCACACCAACTGTTTTGGTCAGCAGGTAATGAGCCGTGGCGGTGACTCCCCACATGGGTTGTGCGTCGGTTTCACTTTTGGCCGTCCGTAACCGCTGAATGATCACCGGTGCGATCTGTGTGGAAAAATCACGGGTCCATTTCCGGGCGATCAGCACGGAAGCCATCAGGTGGGTGGTTTCGGCACTTTTCAGCAAGGACTGATCCCATTGGCCATAGAGCGAAACGGAAACCGGTTTGCTACCGCTGGTTGTCTGGCTCATCAGTCGGTATTGAGTGTGAAAATCCCATGTTTTTAACGTGTTCGAGCGTGACACTCCCACCATCCAATCATCACTCAGCGCAGCATCAATTCCGAAACTGACCGACGCCCCGAGATCCAGACCAAACATGTCGTAAAGACCGGTGTAAGCATCACCAAACCGGTGACCAACCCTGAACTCCCATGTCCCGGCAAATAATTGATCAACGGACCGGGTATTGATCAGGTTGGTGCTTCTGAAAGTACGGGTAACCGGTTCATCGGTTACCGGTTCTCCATCTCCACCGGGAAAAAGAAACAGGGCAGTGAGCACGAGGTTTATCATAATCAATCCAGTTTAATAATGGCCGACATTTTTAAAATATCACTGACTTTTCCGATCAGAAATTTTTCGGGGGTTTCAATTTTGAAATCAGAAAGCCGAAGGTCCCAGTATGCAGTCAGAACACCGCCAGAAATGGTTCCTGCAATAACCTGATCACGGGTTACACCATGAAGGGTAAATTTACCTTTGGCAATGATCTCTCCGGGCTTTTTTCCGGCACGGAAGGTGCCAACGAAAGTGGCAGTGGGGTACCGGTCGGTTTCAAGATAATCTTCATACATGTGAATATCTCTTAGCTTTATACCGGTTTTTAACTGATTCAGGGAAAATGACAATGAAAAAGTGCTGTCCCTGAAACTGATGGTTCCCGACAAGCCATTGCCTTCTCCGCTGAATTTCAGATCGGGTCCAACCGATTCAGTATTGGTTTCAAACCGGGCCAGGGCTTGCTTTATCGTGACTTCCTGAGCCAGGACGGGAAAGGAGAGACTGCTGAATAGCAGGATAGAAAAAAGGGTGATTTTCATTAGGGTTATTCCGGAAATCCGTTTTGTTGCCAGGTTTTAAAGGCTTGTATCTGGTCTGCTGCCAATTTCGGTCCGCCCTTTGGCATGAGTTGACTGTCACCTGGTGATAACTGAGTCCGTCGAAGGATTTCGGATATTTCCGATTTCACACCATTGAGTGTTCCGAAGTTAAAATGACAGGACTGGCATTTTGCCGAGATGATGGGCTTTATGGTTGATTGATAGGTGACCTGAACGGGTTGCGGATCAGGTTTGGCTTCCTGTTCGCTGTCAGGTCCGAAATCATTGCTGGTGCATCCAAAGAAAAAGAGGCAGGTAACCAAGGCGGTCAGTGTTTGAATTTTCATCCGTTTTCCTTTCTGGATTTTGAAAATACGCCGGCAGTGGGCGTATGGAAGATTGAACACGCCGGCAGGAATCAGAAATTCCTGAAAACGTGCGTTGAAACACAGGTTAAGGATACCTGACTTCGAACCGGACCGATCCTGTACGGCCTTTCGAATCGGTTGCGGTGACTGAATAATAGGTGTCGGTGGGTTTAAACCAGGCGGATTCACCTCGACGGACACGGATGGTCTCGGATTGATTGATCACCCAGATCAGGTAATCGGAATCGACCGGCACATTGGCAGACAGTTCCAGACTGATCGGATCGTCCCGGTCCACATAGTAAGTAAACTGGTGAAGCGGTGACAGAATCGTCAGCGGTTCGTCGCTGATCCAGCGGGTGCATGAAGGATTGTGCGGGGGACTTTCCCTGAACGGATGGTGCACGGAACGGTAAAATGCAGCCAGATCAGCAGAGACATTGTCATACCAGTCGATGCGGTAACCTGCCTCTGGCTGGCAATTCGGACAGTAGCTGGTGGTTCCGGATGGATTGATCATCACCTTTTTCTGATGATCGCAGGGTCCGGTCAGGGTCATACCAGGAATGTAGACATCCATGACCTGGTCCTTACACTCTGGACCTGCCGGTTTTCCAGTGACCTGACATACCATCCTGATGCCGGTTTCGGAGGGTCTGGCAGGCGGCCACAAGCCTGGTTCAGGTTGAATAGCTGCCATCAGATCTGCCAGTACCGGAACACAGATATCGGTACCGGACAGATGATAGACCCCGGTTCCATCAAAGTTACCCGCCCACACACCGATCGTGTAGGAATCATTGTAGCCGATCGCCCACCCATCGCGCCGGCCGTAAGAGGTCCCGGTTTTCCAGGAGAAGGTAAGTCGTTTCGATGGGTCTGAACCGGCTGCACGTACCGATTCATCCGTGTGTGATGACAGAATACTGCTGATCATCCAGGCAGCGGATTCACTCATGACCCGCACAGAAGAAGTATCCGACTGGCCCTGCTCCATCCGGACTTTCCTGAACAGTCCCCGGTTCGCGAAAACCGTGTATGCCTGGGTCAGTTCGAACAGAGTCACCCCGCATCCACCGAGCACAAAGGAGAGCCCCAGTCCGTCCTGTTGATTCTGCAGCGACCCCATATCCATGGAAGTGAGCCATTCGATACATTGCCGGACGGTCAGTTGACTGGCCAGAGAAACCGCCGGAATATTCAGTGAACGTGTGAGGGCTTCGGTCACGGTAATCCTTCCGGCGAATTCTCCACTGTAGTTCACAGGCTGATATCCATTAAAGTTTGCAGGAAGGTCATTAATCATCATCAAAGGCGTCACAAGACCTGCATCGATCGCACGGGCATAGACAAACGGTTTCAGTGAGCTGCCGGGTGACCGGATGGCTAAAATACCATCGACCTGACCGCTGAATTGTTCTTCTGAAAAGTCGGGGGATCCCACCCAGGCAAGGACCTCAGAGCGTTGATTATCAATGACAATGGCAGCCATGCTGTTAATACCAGTAAATCGGTTGCGGCTGGCATGTGAATAGATCAGCTGTTCCGTTTTCTGCTGAACCGACGGGTCAATGGTGGATTGTATGTTGGCATTGCCGGACGCTTTGGCAACCAGGAACCGGGAAAGATGAGGAATGCCGCGGGGAAACGATTTTGGTGTAAAGGTCAAAGGTTCAGCAGAAGCATCATCCGTGCTTAACTCTCCCCAGTTTCCGTTTTCGGTCAGTTTCTGAAGCCATTCATTCCGTCGGGCCAGAAGGACTTTGTTCGATTCGTGGGGACGGTACAAACGGGGACGGTTTGGAATAATGGTCAGGGTAATGAATTGGGCCGGGCTGAGGGTTTCGACCGGTTTCTGGAAATAGTACCATGAAGCGGTCCCCGCACCTTCAATGTTTCCTCCGTATGGCAGCCGATCCAGGTAGGCATGAAGGATTCCGGTTTTTGAATACGTCCATTCCAGCTGCAGGGCTCTGAAGCATTCAATCAGCTTTGATGAAAGCGTCCGTGAGCGTGGTTCAGTCAGCCGTGCCAGTTGCATGGTGATGGTCGAAGCGCCCGAAGAAACATATCCGTCCCGAAGATTGCCAGCCAAGGCCCGAATGATCGAAAAGGGATTGATCCCCGGGTGGATCCAGAACCAGCGGTCTTCTTTATCAATAATGGTTCTGATCAGATCCGGATTGGTTTTCGACCAGTCGGTGCGGATTCTCCATTTTTCATCTGCCGATAAGGCGACATGCTGTATCGCCCCTGTACGATCGATAACGACCGGAGAGTAGGGAGAGAGGGGAGGAAGGGGAAACACGGCATTGAATACCAGAAAAAGCGTGAACAGTCCCCCTGCGGGAAAAATTAACCAGATCAGACAGAATCTGACGAAAGGCGGTCGGGAAGAGAGAATCCGGATCATCGGGAATCAGGCCGGTTTTTCACAGAAACGAAACCGCCCCACAGAGGGGGCGGCATTTAAACAGTTTGGTTACCAGTTTCGTTGGACAGGGGTAAATCCGGCATCCCGGATTGCCTTGGTCATCTTTTTAAGAGTCATCTGATTCTTAAGACCGGTGGCACTGACCACATTTTCTTCAATCATCAGACTTCCGAAATCATCGGCACCGAAACGCAGGGAAATCTGAGCAATTTTCATTCCCTGTGTGACCCAGGAGGATTGTACCATGGGAATGTTATCCACCATGATCCGGCTGATAGCGAGTGTTTTCAGGTAATCGTAAGCCGATGTTTTTTCCTTTTCAGGATGCAGAACGAAGTCAAGCTCGGTATTTCCGCGGTGAAACGTCCACGGAATGAAGTTATAGAAACCGCCGGTCCGGTCCTGAAGGTCCCTGATGTGAATCATGTGTTCTAACCGCTCGGCTTCGGTTTCCACATGCCCGAACATCATGGTGGCGGTTGATTTCAATCCCTGACGGTGCGCTTCTTCCATCACATCCAGCCATTCTTTGGTGGCGGTTTTTCCGGGTGCTATGATGGCACGGACACGATCGTTGAGAATTTCTGCTCCCCCGCCCGGAATTGAATCAAGTCCTGCTGCCTTCAGTCTGCCGATGACCTCTGCCACCGTAATCCGTGATACTTTTGAAATGGTGATAATTTCACTGGGGCTGAGGGCATGGAGTATGATCGGGTATTCCCGTTTTATCCAGGCGAACAAGTCTTCGTACCATTCAATTTTCAATTCGGGGTTATGACCACCCTGCAACAGAATCCGGGTTCCGCCAAGATCAATGGTTTCCTGAATTTTTGCCCCGATGGTGGCCTTGTCGAGTGTATACCCTTCCTGATCACCCGGACGGCGGTAGAAGGCACAGAATTTACAGTCTGCGGTACAGACATTGGTATAATTGATGTTGCGGTCGATAATGTAAGTGACCGAACCCGTGGGGTTCTTCAGTCTCCGAACCTTATCAGCCAGAATTCCCAGGGGAGTCAGGTCACGGACTGAAAACAGATCCAGTCCTTCTTCAAAGGAAAACCGTTCGCCCTTCTGAATTTTGTCCCAGGCATGACTGAGAATGATTGAGTCGTCAATGGTTGTTTCTGTTCCGAATGCTCTGTCCATAGGTTCCGCTTTTAAATCTTACTGGTCAATAACCTGATTCCGGCCGTTGTGCTTAGCCCGGTACAGGTTCCGATCTGCTGCCTCTATTAACTCCTGTTTGTCCTCGGCGTGTTCCGGATAGGAACCGATTCCGATGGATACGGTCACTTTATTTTCAAGGATGACAAGTTCCTGTATACCGGAATCTGTCAGTTTTTCAATACCGGCCCTGATTTTTTCGGCTACCAGCCGTGCGTTTGACCGTGAGGTGTCTGGCAAAAATACAATGAATTCTTCGCCACCGTATCTCGACATCAGATCACTTTTCCTGATGTTCTCATTAATGGTGCGGGAAACATGCCTTAACACCACGTCTCCGATGGCATGTCCATACGTGTCATTCAGTTTCTTGAAATGATCAATATCGAGCATCAGAACCGAAAATGGGCTTTTATACCGTTTGTGGCGGTAAACTTCATGATCATATTGCTCATTGAAAAACCGGCGGTTATAGGCACCGGTCAGTTCATCACGGAAGGATTTTTCAATGGCTTCTTTCAGAGAGTAGTAGGTTTCGAGACCGATTCCGAGCAGGGTGGAAAGTTTTCCAAGAATGATGCAGGTATGTTCATCAAAAAACTGGACTTCCTTGCTGTAGAGGGCGATCACCCCAACCCGTTTCAGGTTACTTTGTTCGACGGGGATACAGAAATAGCTGCCGGTGGCCGATCCGGGTGAGTCGCCCGCCTGAAAATCGGGTTCAGCAGACAGGTCGGGAATCATCTGGCTGAATCCGCTCAGATACACATCCCAGGGCATTCCTTCCTGAACCCTGAACAGCCGGGTTCCGGCCAGCCTGCGGTTTTTGATGGCATCAATGGTCAGTTCCAGCCGTCCGGTACGGCTATCTGGAAAATAGACTGCCAGATCGGTTATCTCAGGCAGGTATTTGTTAATATACCAGATGGAATCCTGCGCGTATCCGGTGATTTCCTTGTTCAGACTCTGGAAACGAACGGCCAGATCGATCAGTCCCAGCAAGGGCGGAACCTGATTCCTTAACCGGACTTGTTTGAATTCATCCACGTAAACCTGCTTTTTTTATTGCTTCCACGGAAAGATAAACATTAAGAAATTCAAAATCGATGTCGGGACCATTCCAGGAATCCTTTGAAAATTGGGATTTTCATTGTTACCTTAAGCAGATATGGCATTAGCACCACAGGAAAGCAACCGGACCGGACTGACTCAGGAGATATTGGGAGGGATCAACCAACTCCTGGTCTCAGAGGTCAGTCTCGCAGAAGGTCAGTCTGCCATTTGTCAGTTTTTCGGAAATGACCTGGGTTGCACACTCGTTTTGTTGTATGAGTATAACAAAGCGGCCGAAAACCTCACTCTTGTCAGTCATTTCAACCTCACGCCCCGGCTTCTCAAATCGGTGTCCATGTTTTATACCCACCGGAATGAAGGGGGTGTGCTGAATTCCTGTCTGATTTCACGTGATATTCTGGTTTCCCAGAATGTGGAGGAAGCCCCGATCTGTCTTGAGTTTATGGAGGAAATTGCCACCAAACAATTGCATCAGGCCATCATTTTCCCTTTGGGATCGGGCACGGATCCGCAGTTTCTTCTGGCGTGTTTTTATGACAGCAATCTTCCCGCCATGTTCAGGAATCCGGCAGCAGCCGACTACCTGAAAACCCAACTGAGTGTACAGATCAGTCGTCTTCAACTGAAGGAACGGGTCGATATTCTTGAGAAGCAGGTCAATGTTGACCGCAAAATCATCAGTCAGAAATCGACCGATATCCAGAAAAAGGGTGAACAGCTTGGAAACATTGATACCAAGCTGAGGCGTGTGGTCGAGGTCATGCTGAGCCGGTACACCGATCAGCAGACCATGATGCTCAATATTTTTAAAGTGGTTTCCGACCTGCTGAATATCGAAACCATCGGGATGGGACGGAGCTCAGGGGATTTCCTCGTCCTGGAATACATTTATGACCGTGAAAATATTCTGGTTCCGGGTGATCAGTTCCCTTCATTGGACCAGCTGAAAGTGACGGTGAAGGGTAGCGATCAGAAACAAAACATGGATATGAAGAACCCCTTCACCATGCGGAAATATGTCAATCACCCGGTTTATCAGCATCTGGGTTTTTCCACCTTTTTCAGTACACCGATTATTATCCGTCATGAACCTTACGGTGTGTTATTTGCAGCCAGCAAGCAGGTCATGACCATTTCAACTTTTGAAGAAGATATGCTGTACTTCCTGGCGCATAAAATCTCATTTGAGATAGAGAAGCGCCAGATGGAAGAGCAGATTTTCATGCACAGTCAGGATCTGGAACGCACCAATCAGGAATTGCAGACCATCAACCTGCTGGGACAGGCCATCACATCGGTTCTCGAGCAGGAATCGCTGCTGAAAACCATCCTTCGCAGTCTGGTGGAAGCGACCAAATGCGAAGATGCCTCTTTATTTCTCTACGATGATGAGACCGATGAACTGGTAATCAAAATGGTGGCCAGTGAAGAACACAAATCGATCGAAGGTTTCAGAATGCCCAGCACGAAAGGGATTGCCGGCTGGGTTTTTTCAAACAAGAAAAGCCAGATCGTAAACAACACCAAAAAGGATGAACGGCACGACAAGTCGGTTGACGACATGCTTAAGCACGTGACCGAATCCATTCTCTGTGCCCCTCTGGTTTCACCCGATGCCGCCGGAATCGGGGTGGTTCAGCTGATTAACAAAATCAGCAAGGAAGGGTATAATGAACGGGATCGGGCCTATCTGGAAATGCTGACCCCATTCATTTCCATTGCTCTGAAAAATGCCCGTCTCTACACACTCGAACAGGAAACAACCCGGAAGGCGCAACAGGCTCAGGCTCTGAAATCGGAATTCCTCAGCAACATGAGTCACGAGCTGCGCACCCCGCTTACTTCGATTATTGCCTATACAGATATTCTGCTGCGTGATTATGAAACATTCAATGATCGGCAGAAAAAGTCGGTGGACCGTATTAAAATGTCGAGCAAGCACCTGCTGAACCTGATCAATGACATTCTCGATTTGTCCAAGATCGAGGCAGGCATGATGACCATTCATAAAACTGAAGTGGATCTTCAGAGTATCATTCAGGCAGCTTCCTCGACTTTTGAGCTTCAGAGCCAGCAGAAGGGAATTCAGCTGCAGGTACTGCCTCCCAAGGACCGGGTCATCCTCATGACGGATGAAATAAGGGTGAAACAGATTCTGATTAATCTGATTTCCAATGCCCTTAAGTTTACCGAGGAAGGTGGAATCTTTATCTCATTTGAAAGCCGTGGAGATTTCATCTATATTTCTGTAAAAGATACCGGTACCGGCATCCCGGAAGAAGCCAAAGACATCATTTTTGAAAGTTTCCGTCAGGTAGACGGATCTGCATCCCGAAAAGCCGGTGGAACCGGATTGGGATTGTCCATCAGCCAGAAACTGGCAACCTTATTGGGTGGGAAGCTTGAACTCGAAAGTGAAGTCGGAGTGGGATCAACCTTCACCCTTGTCTTACCGTATGAAAGAGGATTTTTATGAGTAAACGGCCAAAAGTCGTTGTGGTTGACGACGATTTTTATTTGCTGGATGCGCTGAACATACAGCTCAATTGTGAGGATTATGATGTCATCACTCTGGAAAACGGCCTGAAGGCGTATGAAACGGTAAAGGCAGAACAACCCGATTGCGTGGTTCTTGATGTGATGATGCCCGGAAAAACCGGAATTGAAGTGGCCAGAGAATTAAAGGCTGACGAAACCACCCGGATGATCCCGGTCATTCTGCTGACTGCCAAGTCTGAACTGGATGACAAACTGGCCGGATTCGATTCCGGTATTGAAGACTATATCACCAAGCCATTCGATTTCAGGGAGTTAAATGCCCGTATCCGGTCCCAGATAAGGCTGTATGCCTCTATCAAGGAAGCCCATGAAAACCGGTATGCACAAAAAGCAAAACTGCTTTCTGATCATGAACTGAAACTTATCTCCTGGGATTCCTCGGTTCATACCATTCTGTTCAGCAACACCAAGATTCTTCAGGACAAAAAGTGTCTTGATATTTTCAAATGCCATGGCCGTGATTGTCCCATGCGCGTGAATGAAAAACAGGAAGATTCACAGGAGTTATCGGTAAATCTGACTGGCTACAATCCCGTCAAAATCCTGAAGGAATGCCGTACGAACAGCATTTCGGGCAACGAAATAACCATCACCGATCACAGGACCACCCGCGAAATCATCGATCAGCTGGTCAGCCTGAATGAAAAACTGCTCAAGGACGCCACTCAGGGCCAAACACTTCCGCAGGAAAATGTACGGTTTCTGACCAACCTGAATCATGAACTCAAAGGACCGCTTTCGGTCATTATCGGTTATGCCGATATGATTAACCAGAACCGGACCGATGAGGATAAAAACCGGAAATACCTTGAAATCATTGATAAATCAGCCCGGCACATCATGTCCATGCTGATGGAAATGATTGAATTGTCTCGTCCGGGATCCGATCAGGGTGGTTTGCACCGGGAACTGGTTTCTTTTTCGGATCTTGTCGAAACCGTCCTCGCCATTCTCGAATTCAATATCGAACAGCGGCAGGTGAAGGTTAATGCCACTTTTGACAACAGAATCGATCTGATCAAAGTGGATCCGAACCGGTTTAAACAATTGCTCCTCAATCTGTTTTCCAATGCTGTAAAGTACAATAAGGTGGGTGGAACCGTTAACCTGACTTCACAGATTACCGATACAGATTTTATCGTCCGGATTTCTGATACTGGTATAGGTATCCCTGCAGAAAACATTCCAATCATTACCGCAGACTTTGGCAAAGCCGGTAAACCGATTGCTTCGCGCGGATCAATGGGTTATGGGGTTAAACTTGCAAAAGTAATTGCCGATCTGCATGGGGGAAATCTGGCAATGGAATCTGAGCTGGGGATCGGAACCACGGTTACCATTACCATCCCGAAAGAACAGGTACTGAGCTGACCGATGCAGTGGGCCCAACAGGTTAAAACCTACGGAAGCCTGATAAAATTTTCCCATTCGGTATTTGCACTCCCATTTGCCCTGATCAGCGTGGTTTTTGCATCATGGGAATGGACCGGTTCAGAAACCCTTCTGTCGCGTATTCTTTGGATTGTGGTGGCCATGGTGTCGGCCAGAAGTGCCGCCATGGGGTTCAACCGGCTGGTTGATGCTCCGATCGATAAAGAAAACCCGCGAACGGCAGGAAGGGAAATCCCGGCCGGTCTGATCTCGCGACAGGCAGTGGCTGTACTGATTCTGATCAGTTCTCTCCTTTTTATCTTTTCTGCCTGGCAATTAAATCCGCTCTGTTTTTACCTGTCCCCGGTTGCCTTGCTGATCATCTTCCTGTACTCCTTCACCAAGCGATTCACCTGGTTGGCCCATCTGATCCTCGGAATGGGAATCGGTTTGGCTCCTGTGGGTGCCTGGCTGGCCATTACCGGATCTTTCGGTCTGGTGTCGATTGTGCTTGGTCTGGCTGTGATGGTATGGATTGCCGGATTTGATATCATTTATTCCTGCCAGGATATGCATTTCGACCGGTCGGCTGGATTGTTCAGCATTCCGGCCAGGTTTGGTCCTGATCAGGCTCTGATATTGGCAAAATTCCTTCATGTTCTCATGGTGTTGCTGCTTCTTGTAGCAGGGTTGTTATCGCCAGCCGGACCCATTTATTACCTTGGAGTGGTAGTGGTGGGACTTTTGTTAGTCATTGAACACCGGTTGGTCAATCCCGGTGATTTTTCAAAAATTCACATGGCCTTTTTTCAGATCAATTCAGCAATTGCGCTGGTTCTGATGGCTTTTGTGCTGGTTGACCGGTTCGTATCCTGAGTTTCTGACCTACATCCTTATGAATGATCCGTTAACGGAACACCTCCGTGAGGTTTACCGTTTGCCCTCTTTCCGGTCTCTGCAACGGCAGGTGATTGACCGCTTGTATTCGGACCGTTATGTGGCGGCCTTTCTGCCGACTGGTATGGGAAAAACCCTGCTGTACCAGGTCCCAACCACCTTTTACCGATTAAAAACCGTGGTTATTTCTCCACTGATTGCTCTGATCTCTGATCAGCTTCGACGTTGCTCAGAATTGAATATTCCTTCGTGGTCCATGCATGGGCTGCAATCTGCGGACGAAAATAAAAGTGCGCTTAACTGCTTTCTCACATCTGACTGGGGAGTCCTGTTTCTTTCCCCTGAACGGTGGATATCGGGTGTCGGAGAGGCCGTTGCCAGCCAGATACCTTCCTTGTTGCTGGTTCTGGACGAAGTTCACTGCATGAGTACATGGGGAAAATCATTCCGTTCTTCCTACCTGAAACTGGTGTATCCGTTCCAACGGTTTCCGGAAAGCCGTTTTCTGGCGCTATCTGCAACACCGGCCCCCGATCTGGTAGATCTGATTGCTGCTCAGTTCGGATTGGAAAAGCTGGAGGTTTTGACCGGTGATCTGTACCGGACGAATCTGTCTTACCAGTTGCGGGAAGTCCCATCAAAGGTTCAGTTTCTTGTTCAGACCCTGCAAGCAAGGCCAGGTTCATCCATTATTTACACCCGCAGCCGGCGTCAGACTGAACAATTGGGGCAAGTGCTGAATCAGGCGGGCGTGGCCACGGCCTGTTACCATGCCGGCATGCCCGCAGATCTGCGCAGACAGTCCGGAAACCGGTTTTTATCCAATGAAACCCCGGTAATGGTTGCCACCAGCGCTTTTGGAATGGGGGTGGATAAGCCAGATATCCGGTTGATAATTCATCTGGATGTGCCGGTTCTGACCGAGGATTACCTCCAGGAATCGGGTCGGGGCGGCCGGGATGGAAAAACCTGTTGGGCTGCCATGTTTCTTGAACCGGCTGATGTGGCAGACGCAGAGGCTGGAATTCATGATCTGAGGAAAATGATTCATGAGGGCGGGCGCTGGCCTCCACACCCGCGATCGATAACCGCCAGGCGCATCGTTGCCGACATGATCAGAAGAAATCCCTGGTCCGTACCGGTAGCCGGAAAGATTCAGAACCGGGTGCTGGTTCAGATTCCCGAGGAAATTTTTTACCTGACTTTTCCGGATGAAAAGGACAATCTCCTGATTGACAGAATGTTGCACATGGTGGGAGGGCAGCTGACCAGGCAACCCACCGGCGTGGATCTGGAACGTCTGTCGAAGGATTGCCAGATGACTCTTCAGCAGGCCTTGCAGTGTCTCGGAAGGCTAAAGCCGATGGGTGTGATGGTGTGTGATGATAGCCATGAGGCGTTGTTAACCATTCCGGAAGGACCCGGTGAACGTCAGAACTTTGGTGAATGGGCAACAGCCTTTTTCCGGGCGGAATTGCAGCGACTTTTATTCTGGAATCTATATCTGACCGGTAAAGGGTGCCGGATGGCTGCACTGGTCTCCCATCTGACGGGCACGGGAAAAGCCTTCCGCTGCGGATTGTGTGACGCCTGCAGATCGGGACCATCACGATCCTTCACCCTGAACGAGTTTGATCAGGTAGCGAAATGCCTGAAAAAACAAGAGTCGATTCTGTTTTCAGATCTGGAAGCAACAGTAGGTGCCATGTGGATCCGTTCAGATGTTTCAGAACCTGTTTCAGGATACCACCTCAGAAAAATAATTGACTGGTCTTACCGGCAGGGATTACTGAGTATTGACAGACGAGGCATGGATCATGAGATCAGTTGGCGGACTGATTGAGGGACCGGTCCACCCGTGAAAGTCTTTCCTGTATTTCCTGCTGGATTTCTCTGAAAAGTGCCGGGTCTGTTGAAAGCAGAAAGAGGGCTGAATCCATCAACTCCTTGCTGACCCCGTGGTGGGTTAAAACCAATGCCTTCAGGTCGGTTTGTACGGTATCCCGTTCCAGTCTGGCCAGCGAACGGCCCTCGGCCAATTGAAGGTCAAACAAAATATCGGTCAGTTTTTCTCTTTGAACCGGTAACCGGTCTTCGGTTGAATGAGAACAGGCTGCAAACAACCAACCGGTCAGGATCAGAAAGGAAAAGAGAAGGGTTAAACGGGAAATCATCATGGTGCCAACCTGGATAAAAACAGACCTGATTTTGTGATTAGGGGAAAAATATTTAATTTTTGCCTTTCAATCATTCATTCATACATAAAACTTTATCATTCAGACAGAAACGGACTACTTTTAAAATGACAATTACACTTCAGGGAAAGATTGTAGAGATTTATACCACACATCAGGTCAACGAAAAATTCAGAAAACGCGAATTTGTTATCGAACATATCGAAAATTCTCAGTTCCCGGAATATCTGAAACTCGAGTTTAACCATGATAAATGTCAGATCCTCGACCACTACAAAGTAGGAGACTACGTCGAGGTTAACATCAATCTGAAGGGAAGAGCGGTTACCAACCAGCAAGGTATCAAGACTTATTACAACACCCTTCAGGCCTGGAAAATCCTCCGGGTCGATGAATCCACCCATGAGCCCATTCAAACGGCAGCAACCCCCGGAAAGCAAAACCGGTCTTCCTTTGATATAAGGGATCAGATTACCAACTCCCTCGACGAAGAGGACGAGGCCTGATCTTCAGAACCACAATGATACCGGCTTCCCTGAAACGGGCGGCCGGTTAACTTTCGGAAACAATCCATATGACCCTTCAGGAAGAAATCGCCCGGCGACGGACGTTGGCTATTATTTCGCATCCGGATGCCGGAAAAACCACCCTGACCGAAAAACTCCTGCTTTACTCAGGGGCCATTCAGCGGGCGGGGAGTGTGACCGGTAAGGCCGGCACCAAATCGACCACTTCCGATTGGATGTCTATTGAACAGGACCGTGGAATCTCCATTTCCTCCTCGGCCATGCAGGTGGAATACAACGGAATTCTGCTGAACATCCTCGACACACCGGGTCACCAGGATTTCAGCGAAGACACCTACCGTACCCTGATGGCGGTTGATGCAGCCATCATGCTTATTGATTCTGCCAAGGGCGTTGAGCCTCAGACCATCAAGCTGTTCAAAGTCTGCCGTGAACGGGGAATTCCGATCATCACCTTTATGAACAAACTGGACCGGCCTGGTCAGAATCCCTTTGACCTGATGTCTGAGGTCGAGCGCGTTCTTGGTATTACCTGCGTTCCGCTCACCTGGCCGATTGGTTCTGGTGACACCTTTCAGGGAATCATTGATCTTTCCGATCAGCAGGTTCACCTGTTCCAGGAAGTCGTGAAAGGGCAGTATAAAGCACCAGTTCGGGTAGCGGATCTGGAGTCGGAATCGCTGACCGATCTGATTGGTGACAGAAGCCAGATGCAGTTGCTTGAAGACGTTGCGCTCATCAGGGAAGCGCTGCCTGCTTTTGACCGTGAATTTTTTCTAGAACAGGAAATCACCCCGGTTTTCTGGGGAAGTGCCATTAACAACTTTGGTATAGAACACTTCCTGAACATGATCATCGATCTGGCCCCTTCTCCCGGTGTCTTCCTGACCTCCTCAGGAGAGGTTGAACCTGATTCTGACTTTTTCTCGGGCTTTATTTATAAAGTTCAGGCAAACATGAACCAGAAACACCGCGACCGAGTTGCTTTCATGCGTGTGATGAGCGGTTCGTTTGAGCGGGGCATGGGTGCATGGCATTACCGGATGGACAGAGAGGTCAAACTGACTTATTCCTACCGGATTTTTGGTCAGGACCGGTCCATGGTGGAAACGGCTTTTCCCGGCGATGTGATTGGGCTGATCAATCCTGGGGTCTTTCGTGTGGGAGATGTGGTTTCCTCCGGTCCGAGAATAGACATGGCCAGGTTTCCGCGATTCTCTCCCGAACTGTTCATGCGTGTATTCCCCGCCACTTACAGTTTTTCCAAAGGGTTTAAAAAAGGTGTTCAGGAATTGGGTGAAGAAGGCGTGGTGCAGTTGTTCACCGATATCAATGACAACCCCACCCCTGTTCTGGGCGCAGTCGGTCAGCTTCAACTGGAAGTCTTTGCGACCCGGATGGAAGAGGAATACCGTGAAAAAATCCGTTTCGAAACGCTCAGCTTCACAAGGGTCAAGTGGATTCATGACCACCAGACCCTGCCCGACAGCAGAACGTTTAACCTTTACCGGGATTCGGCCGGGCGACGGGTCATTTTCTTCGACAGTGACTGGGAAGTGAACTACGTTCGGGAACGGCATCCCGATCTGGAACTTCTCGATGCCCCGCCAAATGAAACCGGAGTGAATCTTTCCCGTCCGTAGTTTGTGGAATCGGGACCCTGTTGTCCTTTGTTAAAAAGTCTGATACATTTATCTGCCTAATAAACGGGTACTTCCATGTCAGAAAACGAACAATCCTCTTCTCAAACCGGAAATGACGGAAACAAGCTTGTACTGGTTTCCGAATTGCTGCCCGTCCAGCTGGTCATCATTCCTTTGTTTCAACGCCCGCTTTTTCCCGGAATGACCATTCCGTTGCTCCTTTCAGGCGAAAGAATTATAAAAGCCATCAGCATCCTTGCAGAAAGTGACCAGCCGGTGGCTGGTGTGGTCATGGCCCGGGAAATCGGTGAAGACCGGGTGGAATTGTATGAAGTGGGCACGGCGGTTAAAATCCTGAAAATCAATCAGGTCTCCGCAGATAGTTTTCAGGTGCTGGTCCACGGTGTTCAGCGTTTCAGAAAGGCTAAGGAACAGTCGAAGGAACCGGTCATCCGCTGGTCGGTGGATTATCTGATCACGCCAGATTCGGATCATGACAGTGAGATCAAGGCTTTTACACTGGCGATCATTTCCAGTGTGAAAGACCTTCTGAAGCTGAACCCCATGTTTCAGGAGCAGCTCAAACTGCTTGTCAGTCAGTTCTCGCTCGAAAAACCAGGCCTTGTCATGGACCTGATTGCTTCGATGACCACGGTGGAAGCGTATAAACTTCAGGACATTCTCGAAACCCTCGATCTTCTTGAACGTGCTCAGAAACTGTTGCTTGTTCTGAAAGAAGAAATTGAAGTGGCCCGTCTTCAGGAAAAAATCAAACAGCAGATCGAAGAGAAAATCACACGGCAGCAGCGGGAATATTTTCTTTACGAGCAATTAAAGGCCATCAAACAGGAACTGGGGTTGGAAAAAGATGAAAAATCGGCTGAAACCGACCGTATTCAGGCCAAGATTGCCCGACTGAAGCTCACTGAAGAAGCGGCCCGGGTGGTTTCTGAGGAACTCGAAAAGCTGCGGCTGCTCGAACCGGCCTCGGCCGAGTACCACGTGGTACGGAATTATCTGGATTGGCTGACCGATCTGCCCTGGGGTAAATTTTCGAAGGACCGGCTGAATATCAAACGGGCAAGAGCAATCCTGGATGTACAGCATTACGGACTTCAGGATGTGAAGGAACGGATTCTGGAATTCATTTCCACCATTATCAGGAAAGGGAAAATCTCCGGATCAATTATTTGTCTGGTCGGACCTCCGGGAGTGGGCAAAACCTCGATTGGTCGGTCCATTGCCGATGCGCTGAACAGGCAATTCTACCGTTTCTCCATTGGCGGAATGCGTGACGAGGCTGAAATAAAAGGGCACAGGCGTACATACATCGGTGCTCTGCCAGGAAAACTGATCCAAAGTCTGAAACGGGCCGGCACAGCCAATCCGGTAATCATGCTGGATGAAATCGATAAAATCGGTGCCAGTTACCAGGGCGATCCGGCCAGCGCCTTGCTCGAAGTGCTCGACCCGGAACAGAACCGAGATTTTCTGGACCATTATCTGGATGTTCGTTTCGACCTTTCGAATGTTTTGTTTGTAACGACGGCCAACACGCTCGATACCATTCCAGCGCCCTTGCTGGACCGGATGGAAATCATCCACCTGTCCGGCTATATACTCGAAGAAAAACTGGAAATTGCCCGCAGGCATCTCATTCCGAAACAACTCAGGGAACACGGACTTAAAAAATCGGATCTGCATCTTTCCGATGAAGTGCTGAAATTGGTGATTGACCGTTATGCCCGCGAGGCAGGCGTTCGAAGTCTCGAAGCACAACTCAGGAAAATCATGCGTAAAGTGACCATGGAGCAGGTGGAGGGAAATCGGAAAAGTAAACGAATTTCACCAGCCAACCTTGAAAAATACCTGGGTAAACCGGTCTTTATGACCGAAGAACTTTACCAGCGTGATATTGCCGGTGTGGTTCTGGGGCTGGCATGGACCTCGATGGGAGGATCGACGCTTTACATTGAAGCAACCGGTGTCCCTGGTTCATCAGGACTGAAACTGACCGGCCATCTGGGTGAGGTGATGCAGGAATCGGCCTCTATTGCCTATTCACTGGTGCGGTCCAAGGCAGAGCAGTGGGGTTTAGATCCGTCCTTTTTTGAGAAAAACATGATTCACCTGCACGTCCCGGCCGGGGCCACTCCCAAGGATGGACCCTCAGCCGGAATTACCATGACCCTTGCCATGGTCAGTCTGGTGAAAGGAAAACCCGTCACCCGGTCCGTGGCCATGACGGGAGAGATTACACTGACTGGGAAAGTTCTCCCCATTGGTGGTCTGAAAGAGAAAACCATTGCAGCCCGTCGGGTCGGTGTTTTTCGGCTGATCTTTCCGGTTGATAACAGAAAAGACTTTGAATCGTTGCCAGAGGCCATCCGGCAGGGCATTCAGCCGGTATTTGCTGATTATTTCGAGGATGTGCTGGCCGCCTGCGGTTTCTGACAGCTTTTTACCTTTACCATTTTACGGTCAATACCACAATTCCGCTGATGGTAAGAACCATCCCTACGATGGTTTTCACCTCAATGGGTTCTCCGCCGTAAATGATTCCCATCAGCGCACCAAACAAGGGAGAAGTGAAGGCAATCGGCATGACCTGACTGAGAGGTGCTCCCTTGATGGCCATGTAAAAACAGAGCATTCCGATGCTGCCGGCCACTATTCCTCCTCCAATGATCATGTACATCAGGGCTTTGGGGCCGGCGTTCATAATACCTTTCCACTCAGGAAAGCTCACTGCACCCAGAATCAGCAGGGCAATGGCCGTCCGGATAGTGATTCCCATCTGCGGTGACAGATTGCCCATATGAAGTCCTTTTTTCTCGAAGTACCCGCCGATTCCCCAGGCCATGGCAGTAATAATTGCGTAGATGAATGGTTTCATAACCGGTTCCTTTCCGTTTTTTCAAATGTCGGCACCGCCTTTCTTATTTTTTCAGAAAACGTTGATGTTTAAACGCCATTTTTCCCAATTTAATGGACGTTTAATGGTTAAACCTTTACCTGTTGTTGTATAATGTCTCCTGTATTCTTTCCCCTTCATGTTGTATTTTCGCACCGTGGCAGAACAAAAAGCAAAAAACACTGGCCTGATCACCGTTCTCTGGTGCAATACCTGTGGAAAACGCCCCGGATTTCTGATCAAAGGGTATCGTTGTCCCGATTGCAACAGTGACACGGTAAAAAAGGATATTCCGAAGGAACAGGCCTACGCCAAAAAGGACGAGCCCGAAAACGACTCGCTGGCCTGGTTGGAAGGATAGCGGAACACACCGCGTTTTATTGCTGTTTGTCTGTTACTGGTTGGGGGTGTCCCGTTTGCCTCGGGACTGAGATCATACCCTGTGAACCTGATCCGGTTTGTACCGGCGTAGGGAAACCGATGGGCACATCGACTTCACACTTCTCATTACTCTCCAACTGTTTTATTAACCCTAATAAAATGGTGGATTCATGAAAACTGCTCTTCTTTTCTTTTCTCTCATTCTGTATACAACAGGATTTGCACAACTTACTATTTCCGGGAAGGTGGTGGATGCCAAAACCGGAGAACCTTTGTTCAGCGCATCCGTTTCCATTCCTGAGTTTAAAGCAGGAACTACCACGGATCGGGATGGCCGTTTTACGCTGACCACGACCGGCAGTCTTCCCATCACTCTTCAGATCAACTATCTGGGCTATAATCAGGTGCAAGTTGATCTGACAATGCAGGACAATCTTTCATCGGTCAGAATTGAAATGCAGTCCATTGATCTGAATCTGAAAGGACTGATTCAGGTCGAGAGTCACCGATCCCAGTCCCGGTCACAGGTGGTGGATGAACTGGGGGCAGAATCTATTTCAACCCTCAATTCGGGAAAAGATGTACCTCAGGTGCTTCAGAGTCTTCCGTCGGTGGTTTCGACCTCTGATGCGGGGGCGGGAATTGGTTATACCGGTCTTCGGTTTCGAGGTATCGATCAGGCACGGATTAATGTGACACTGAACGGTATTCCCTGGAACGATCCTGAATCGCATCAGGTGTACTGGGTGAATCTGCCTGATCTTCTATCTTCCACCGAATCGATTCAACTTCAACGCGGTGTCGGTACCAGCACGGCCGGACCAGCCAATTTTGGAGCCACACTCGACCTGGCCACCACACGGTTTTCACATCAGCCTTTCACAGAAATCACAACTGGTTACGGATCTTTCAACACCCGTCGGATCAATCTGAAAAGCGGAACCGGTGATCTGGGAGATGGATGGAGTTTTTCGGTCAGTGCATCGGCCATTCAATCCGATGGGTATGTAGATCGGTCTGAATCTGATCTGAAATCAGCCTACCTGACCCTGAGTCACCGGGATGAAGTGTCCGTTTTCTCAGCCAATGTGATTTACGGGAGGGAAGTCACCGGTCAGGCGTGGTATGGCGTTCCCGAGTCCAGAATAAGAAATGATAAACAAAAAATGCTGGATTACGCATCCCGCAATGGACTGTCTCCAGCCGAAACCGATAACCTTCTCCGATCCGGCAGAACGTATAATTATTACACTTATGATGGACAGGATGACCGGTACGGCCAGGATCACTATCAAGTGTTGTATTCAAGGCAACTGACAAATGAGCTCACTGTGGATCTGGCTGGGTTCGTGGTTCTGGGCAGTGGATTTTATGAGGAGTATAAAAACAGCCAATCTCTGTCAGAGTACGGCATTCCCGATATCATCCTGAGTGCCGATACGATCCGGACCACCGACCTGATCCGTCGCCGGTGGCTGGATAACACCTTCGGTGGTTTACTCGGATCTTTCCGGTACGATCCGGACAATGACCAGTCCTTTGTGGCAGGTGGCGGATTATCACAATATGATGGGGACCATTTTGGTGAGGTGACCTGGGCCCGGTATGCATCGGCCAGCGAGACAGGGGATCGGTACTACGAAAATGAAGCCAGAAAAACCGACTGGAATGTGTTTGGAAAGTGGAAGTACACCACCGATCACTTCGAATTTTTCCTGGACGGACAGGTTCGTCAGATCCGATACCGGTTTTTGGGCTATCAGACTGACCTGAGTCGGGGTTATGTGAGCGATGAGTTAACATTCTTCAATCCAAAGGCTGGGATCTTCTGGAGACAATCCGCTTCATTGAGCGGATGGCTGTTTGTTGGCCAGTCAGCCAAGGAGCCAACCCGTGAAGAATATGTGAATTCCTCGCCGCAATCACGTCCCAAAGCCGAATATCTCAGAAACCTGGAATCCGGTTTTACCTGGACGATGAATGAAAACTGGTACTCAACAGTTAACCTGTTTTATATGAATTACAAAGACCAGTTGGTTCTGACCGGGGCAGTCAACGATGTGGGAAACTACACCCGGACCAATGTGCCGGCCAGTTACCGTTCGGGAGTGGAACTTGAATTTGGTGGACAGTTAACCACCAGTAATCAGATTCATGCCAATCTGACCCTGATGAAATCGGGGATTGAGACGTATAATGAGTATCTCTTTAACTATGATACCAATACCGAGGACAGAAAAAAGTATCACAATAAACCGATTGCTTTCACCCCAACCGTAACCGGCTCTTTTGGTCTGAATACGGACCTGTTTCTCCTGAATCCGTTCAGGGAAAAAACCGATCTGCAATCGGAAATACAGGTAAAATATGTTGGTGGGCAATATCTCGATAATACTGGCAGTTCCGATCGGATGCTTGACGCGTATACAACCATCAACTGGATGGTCCGGTTAAGCGAATCCGGGGAGACCTGGCTGATCGAAGCAGGAGTATACAATCTGTTCAATCAACTTTACGAATCAAATGGATATACCTGGGGATATATCTCAGGAGGGGAGCGGGTAACCGAGAATTTTTACTACCCACAGGCCGGCCGGCATTGGATGACCCGGTTTTCGTGGCGTTGGTGAGGCATGCGGGAACTTTCGAAATGGTGGCAGGTATCATTCTCCAGAAGGGAAACCAACCGGAGGATGAGATGGGACTGTATAAGACTGAAGCAGCAAACCTTGAACTGACCTGGAAACGAAGTACCCAGGTATCGATGGCAGGAATTCTTGGTGGATTGATCCTTTTATTCCTGTACTTTCCCGATATCAGGCCCGTGGTGACGTTTAAAGTACCGGTTTCAGAACCCGACCGCATAGAGATGATACCCTTGACTGTTCAGGCGGTTCATCCGCCCGAGCCCATCCGGCCTGCAGTTCCGGTGGCAGTTCCCAATGAAACCATGATTCCAAATGAAATGATTTACCATTCAAGCGAAGTAAGCGAAGTTCCCATTACGCCGCCTTCCCTTTGGAAACCCGAAGAGACAGAACCTGGTCCCATCGATTTCTGGGAGGAAGCGCCGGTTCTGATTGGTGGCACTTCAGCTCTGATGAAGGAAATCAGGTATCCCGACCAGGCACGGCAACTGGGAATCGGCGGAACAGTTCTGGCCAGAATTGTGGTAAACAAGTCGGGTGGAGTGGAATCTGTTGAGATTATAAAATCATTAGGGTATGGTCTGGATGAAGAGGTAATCAGGGCGTTGAAGCTTATGAAATTTCAGCCAGCCTTGCAGCAAGGGAAACCTGTAAAAGTCAGGATGGCGATTCCTGTCCGATTTTCGGTAAAAAGCGGTTTCTAGAGTGGTTTGACAATAAAATAATCAGCGGTTATATTCGTTTGACAGCATATCTGCGAGGAAGCAATGCCAATTATCAAAACCCCCGAAGCTGATATCAGGCGGCACTGGAAATTGTACATGGAGACATCGGTTTCCATTGTACTTGGTCTGCTTGTATTGGGCTTCTATTTCTTTCCTGATCTGAAAAACCAAACAGTGATTACGGTTAAGGAACAGGAAGCCATTAAAATTGAAGAAATCGCCATCACCAAACAGGAAGTAAAGCCGCCTCCTCCTCCCCGTCCTCAGGTTCCGGTTCTCGTTCCCAATGATGCCGTGATTGATGATGAAATTGTATTTGAATCAGAACTGGATGTCAGTGCGCCACCGCCCCCTCCTCCTCCTCCAACTGTGGCTGAAGAAGAAGAAGCAGCCATTTTTGAAGTGGTTGAGGAATTACCGGAAATCGTGGGTGGACTTGCTGCTATTCAGAAGGCCATTGTATATCCTGAAATTGCCAAACGTGCCGGAATTGAAGGTACGGTGGTGATCCGTGCGGCCATCAATGAAAAGGGCGATGTGATCAAAGCGGTCGTTGCCAAAGGAATTGGTGCTGGTTGCGATGAAGCAGCCACCGAGGCGGTGATGAAGGCCAAATTCAAGCCGGGAAGTCAACGCGGTAAGCCTGTAAAAGTATGGCTGACCATCCCGGTCCGGTTCAAACTGAAATCATAAGTTACCAGATCAGAAACTGAAAGCCAGGCGAAAGCACAGACCACTCTGTGCTTTTTCTGTTTTATGAACATCGGAAAACCCATCTACTGGAAATCTTTTCTCTGGACAGCCATCAGCCTTCTGATGGTTGGTGACTCGTTTAATTTCCTGATCGGGAATTACAGTCACATTCAACTTTACACAGGCTGGATAGGTGGACTCCGTGATACACTGGTGGTGGTTACGGCTGCCGGGTTTATGTTTTTCATTCTGCAAAACAGTCCGGTCAGAAAACCTGAACTCATCCAATCCCTCTGGAAATGTCTGCTGGGTATGGGAGTGCTGCTGCTGCTGGCGTTTCTGTTCAATTACCAGTTTGCAGATGTTGGTTTCCACCGGACGGGAGAAATGGCCGCCACTTCCGATCTGGTCATTCCGGATGAAACAACGGGAAGTGATACCGACTTTCAGGCGGACGACCCGGTTCCGGTCCCATCCGGGTCGGTCGATCTGCGCCCCACCACTTTTTTCTCAATTGTCTACAGTTTTTTGATGACTGGCGGTTTTTTACTGTTTTCCGCCTTTGCCTGGGTTCACGTCCGGCATTATGTTTTTCATAAACGCACCAGACGATTCGAAACGAATTTCTACATTCTGCTGGTTCTGCTGGGCGTGATGGGCCTCCGGTCGATGATTCCTTCCGGGAGTTTTCTTTCAGGTGAAGTGCTTCAGGTACTGCTCCTTTTGTCTTTTGGTGTGTATGCTCTTTTGAACGGATTCCGCCTTTCATGGGTTTTGTATGTGACTCGCCGGGAAAAGATCATTTCCATCTTTCTGCTTTCTCTCGTGATCACCCTGAACATCATTTTCCTGACCACGGATATGCTCGGTGCCATGACTGCCATGGAATACTTGTCTCCGTTTATTCTGACAGTGGTCCGTTTTACCATCACCTTTATCCTGGGCTATGCCACCATTGCCTTCTTCTCAATTCTTTTCCATTTACCAACTTCGGAAGCATTCGAAAAGAAATCGACCGAACTGACCTCTCTTCATAGTCTGTCGAGACTGATCAGCAGCGTGTTCGATATCAGAGAACTCAGTGAAGCGGTTGTGAATTTTTCGGCTCAGACCACGAATGCAGATTCAGCCTGGCTCGAAACCTACACCATCCAATCCGGCGGGCAGCGCGATGTGAAATTGCTGTCACCCAAGAACATTACATCGACCGATATTCAGATTCTGACAGGCATGAGTGGTAACAGCATCCGCGAAGCGTTGGTAAATACCCGGACCCTGTTAAATATTCAAAAGGCCAATACACATCCGCTCATGGATCAGGTCCTGGTTAAAAAGAAGAAAATCGGAAGTCTGATAGCTGTTCCACTGATTGCAAGAGACAACCTGGTGGGGGGGCTTTTTGTTGCGAAAGGCATTGAGTTCGGGTTTGACAGGGAAGACATCGATACGGTGCTCACCTTTGCCGAACAGGCGGCCATAGCCATTGACAATACCCGGCTGTTTGAAATGTCACTGGAGAAAGAACGCCTTCAGCAGGAATTGTTCATTGCCCAGAACATTCAGATGAAACTTCTCCCGCAATCCAATCCGGATCTGCCTTATGCCGAGGTTGAAAGTGTCAGCTACCCGGCCTATGAGGTTGGGGGTGATTACTATGATTTTCTGACACTTCCCGATGGAAAAACAGGGATTGTGGTTGCTGACGTTTCGGGCAAGGGAACCAGTGCTGCCTTTTACATGGCTGAGGTTAAAGGTATTTTTCAGTCTCTGGCCAGGAATTTCCCCGAGCCGAAGGCATTGCTGGCCGAAGCCAATCATGTTCTGTACAACAGTCTGGAACGGAAATCCTTTGTCAGTGTTTTATATGCAGTTTATGATCCGGTCCGATCCGAAGTGGTGACCTCGAGGGCCGGTCACTGTCCGCTGTTAAGGATCCGCGCGGATGGGACCACCGAATTTATCAGGTCAAAGGGAATCGGATTGGGAATGGGTCCCTCTGCCGTTTTTACAGAAACCACCGAGGAGATCAGGGTACCTTTGATTCAGGGTGATGTCCTGGTGATGTACTCGGATGGCGTGGTGGAAGCCATGAATGAGAAGCAGGAAGAATTCGGGTATGAACGACTTGAGCAGATTTGCCGTGACAACCGTGAGCGGAGTGCCAGAGAAATTCTTGACCAGATAATCAGTGGGGTAAATGCCTTCATCTGGAACGGCCGTGCAAACGATGACCTGACGCTGGTTGTAACTAAATGGAAAGGTACGGAGTAAAAGGTAAGACATGAGCATGTTCAGTGTAAATATTAAAGATCATGAGGAAATCAAAGTGATTTCCCTCAATGGGGTACTGGATGCCCATACGGCAGCCGATCTGGAAAACCACCTGAAGACGCTGATTGAGGGGGGAAGTAACCGGATTGTCGTCAATTTTAAAGATCTGCAGTACATCGCTTCGGCCGGATTGGGCGTATTCATGGCCTATATCGAGGATGTGCGTGATCAGCACGGAGATATCAAACTCTGTGAGATGAGTGATAAAGTCTACAATGTATTCGATTTATTGGGTTTTCCGGTTTTATACGATATCACCCGGACTGAATCCGAGGCGATCGTAAAATTCAAAGGATAAGGATCTCTTTTCCAATGACTGATAAAGAGCTTCGGATCACCAGTTCCACCACCAATCTTCAGCAGATCCGGGATTTTATTCAATCGGAATGCGGAGCTGTTGGTTGCCCGGAACCCGAGATCTACAAAATCCAGCTGGCCGTGGATGAAGCATGTACCAATGTGATCAAACACGCCTATAAAAACGACCCGAATCACCCGATTACCATCCGACTGGATTTCGAAGGAAATACCCTTGAAATCTGCATATCGGATCAGGGGGTTCCATTTGATGCAAGCCATTACCACACTCCGGATCTTGCCAATTTTATCAAACAACGTAAAAGGGGTGGACTCGGAATTCAGCTGATCCGATCGCTGATGGACGAGGTGAGGTATGAGCGACAGAACAACCAGAATCGGGTAACACTGGTTAAAACCATCCGGTCATGACGCCCGAAGCCGTTTCAACCATTGACCTGAAGTCGCTGTTTGAAACCTCGCGGCTGTTTAATTCAACCACCGATCCTTCCTTCATCTGTGAGCATTTACTCAGAACGCTCATGGGTAAACTGCTCGTCACCCGCGGAGCTGTCTTTACCAGCCATGCAGATACTCCCGACCAGTTGATGACTCTTCAGGCACGGAAGGGAAACTTCCGAAGCGACCTGCCTTCTGCAATAACCTTTCATGATCTCTGTGAATGGGTGGACCGTGAAGGATTGAAGGGGTATGACCTCCGGTCTGATGGACAGTTAACCGGCTATGTGGTACTGGGTAAACCCATGGGTGACCGGCCGGTGTCGGCCGATCAGGAACAATTTGTTTTATCTCTTCTCGAATTTTCTGCCTCAGCGCTTGAAAGTTCGGTGCGGTTTGATGAAGTCAAAAAAGCGCGTCAGGCTCTTGGCCGGAAGGTACATGAGCTCCGGACCCTGTATGAACTCAGCCAGGCTTTGAACGGACTGCAGGATCCCGGATCGGTGTATAATCTTTTTGCATTAACCATTCTCGGGCAAGGGCATTACTCGGGCGTTTTTCTGTACCGGCAGGAACATGCCAATGAACCACACTGGATTCAGGTTTACCGAAGGGGAGGAAAGATGGCCCCCTCGTTCCATCCGGAAGAATGTGTGAAAAAGCATATCAGTGTCTGGCATCCGGGAAGCGCGGTTCACTCGCAACTGGCCGGCGAAGGAAAAGAAACCCTGATTACCATTCCGTTGAAAAACCCCGACCCAATGATTCTGGTGCTGAAACAGAATCCGGCTCTTAAGGATCAGGAACGTGCCCACATGGAATTCTATCAGTCTCTGGCACACCTGCTAGAGCTGACCTGTACCAATATTGATAATTACCGTCAGGCCCTCAGGAAAAATGAACTCGAAAAGGATCTGGCCATTGCCCGTGACATTCAGAATAACCTGCTTCCGTCGACGTTCCGGGGATTTGAGCCACTCGATGTTTACGGCGTGAATATACCAAGCCAGGCAGTGGGAGGAGATTATTTCGATGTCTTCCGCCTGGATAAGGACCGGGTGGTTCTGGCCATTGCCGACGTGACAGGCAAGGGAACTCCGGCCAGCCTTCTGATGGCCAATCTGCAGTCAATGATACGGCTCATCCTTCAGTACCCGCCCGATCTGAGTGACATGACACGGCGTATCAATGATATTATCTATCAGAATACGGCTTCCGATAAATTTATCACCTTCTTCTGGGGAATTCTGGACCTGTCCAACCAGACATTTACCTACGTGAATGCAGGTCATAATCCACCCTATCTGCTGCATCAGGATTCGGTGAAGGAATTATCGGCTGGTGGCGTTATCTTAGGGGTTATGCCGGCTTTCATCCCCTATGAGCAGGAGACGGTTTCGTTTGGACCGGGGGATCGCCTGCTGATTTTCACCGATGGAGTCACCGAAGCCATGAACCCCGAAAAAGCGGAGTTCGGCGAAGCGGCAGTTCTGAAAAGACTGACTTCATGGAGCAGTGAATCCAGTTTACAACTAACCGAGCAGTTACTTGCCGACATCCGGACTTTTGCAGCCGGCGAGTCACAAAGCGACGACATTACCATTATTACCGTTCAATGGCCCCAACTTTAAAAATACTGGTGACCGGACTGCTCGTCCTGGCCTGTTCGTCACCCCGGGAAACCACACAGACTCCTGCTCCTGCGCCTCCGCCGGCTGCGGAACCAGCTCCTGCACCAACTCCTGCAGTCTGGGATACCGATTTCCTGGCAGAATGGATCGGAGCACGCAATCTGGATGTGACCACCTGCTACGAATCAATTAAGGTCAGAGTACCCGAAACCGGCGGAAAAATCAGAGTCCGGCTGCGGTTCTCTCCCGACGGTCATCTGGACAGTCTGGTGTTTCTTTCCAATTCAACCGGCAGTGCCGATCTGGAAACCTGCATGAAACGCCGGATGAAGAACTGGCGTATTCCAAAAGGAACCGGTTCCGAACCCATCTGGGTGGAAGTTCCTTATGAATTCACCGACTGGATTTCGGGCGGTGATTCGGCAGACAGTATCCGTACCGCGCAGGAGATCCGGGATATCTCTCTTTCCAATCAATCCATCATCGGGCAATGTCTTGAATCGGCCACCAGCATCAACAAATCGGGAACACTTTCGGTCGGTATCGCCTTTTCCATTCAACCCGATGGTTCGGTCCGGGATGTGCGTGTGACCCAGTTACCCGAAGATGATGAAAGTTTAGAGCTTTGTATTCTCAACCGGGTCAGGCAGTGGAAATTCCGACCGGTGAACTCGTCGGTCATTCAACCATTTTCTATTACTTACACCTTTACTTTTTAGGACAGACATGAGCATCAGACAGAGCATTGCCGATCAGATGAAAGACGCCATGCGGCAGAAGGATTCGGTCAGGCTGGATACGTTGCGCTCCATCAAAGCAGCGTTGCTTGAAAAGGAAATTTCCCTTCGCCAGGGAGGAGCTGCCGAACTGAGTGACGCTGAAGAACTTCAGGTGGTGACCAACCTGGCAAAAAAGCGCCGCGACAGCATCGAACAGTTTACAGCAGCAGGCCGGACCGATCTGGCAGAAAAAGAATCGAAAGAACTGGCCATTCTGATTACCTTTCTCCCAGAACAATTATCGGCTGAGTCGGTGGCCAAACGCCTGAAGGAACTGATTGCAGAAACAGGCGCTACCTCCATGAAAGATCTTGGTAAAGTCATGCCTCTGGCCATGAAAGAATTTAAAGGCCGCGCCGATGGCAAACTCGTTCAGGACACCCTGAAAACCCTGCTTGGCGGATGATGCTAAACTGGCTGGATTACCTGCTGATTGTGGTAATGGGAGTTGGTTTTATCACCGGCTTCCTTTCCGGATTCATGAAGCAGTTCTTCGGACTTCTTTCCTGGATTCTGGCCATTGCAGCAGCGGTCTATCTGGGTGATTCGGTTAATAATCTGCTCAGGCCACTGCTTCCCGAACCCGCCTGGATGTACCCCGCTGCTGGATCGGTTCTTGCATTCATTGTCATCTTTGTTTCAGTGAGCCTTGCAGGAAAATTCCTGGCCGACGGAGATGGTCCACTGGCTTCCGGGGTGATGAACAAGGTGGGTGGAGGTCTGCTTGGCATGTTAAAATCTGGGGCCATTCTGGTTATACTCTGCTGGTTGCCTCAGGTCATCAACTGGCCTTCCCGCGATCAGATTGATCAATCCGTCCTGTTTGGTCCCTTTTACCATTATGTGACTTCCTTCCTGAATCCAGGTGCCTTTTTCATCCGCATCACATGACCTTTCAGGTTTCTGAACACACCATTCAGCAGCTCGAATTCACCGATCTGCTGGCAACCGTCCATTCCTGTTCTCAGTCGCCTGCAGCCCGGCGATTACTCGAAACACCCGACTTTCCGTCTTCTCAAGCGGACCTGCTTCTAAGTATGAACCGGATTTTCCAGGCCCATGCCTTCATCAGGTCTGTTCACCCGATCCGGCATGCCGACTGGTGTGATCTCACCGGCATTGAACCAACCTGGGTGATCAGAGATAAGGTGATTGCCGCAGAGGACCTGCGCCTGATACAGCAATTGCTTCTTGTTCATGAAGATCTGGCAGGAAAACTCCGTAGCGTCAGCACCGAGTATCCCGATCTGGCGGGTCTGGTGGCCTGGCCTGATCCGCTGAAAGACCTGCTTAAACGCTTCGAACGAGTCTTTGAACCAGATGGATCCATTTCGGATCGTGCATCCGGACTTCTGGGATCCGTCCGATCCGAAATAAGGGTGATCGAGAACCGCATTGCTTCACGTGCAGGAGCCCTTCTCAGGGAATTCAGCGAGAATCATTACCTCAGCGGACAGCAGCTCACCATCCGGAATGGCCGGTTGGTTCTTCCGGTTCTGGCCGAACACAAGCGCCGGATCCGCGGGTTTATTCATGACATCAGCGGCAGCGGACAGACGGTTTTCCTCGAACCCCAGGAACTGGTGGAATTGAACAACGACATACTGGAATTGCGAAGTGAAGAGAAAAAGGAAATTCACCGGATTCTGAGTGAACTGAGCCATCATGTCAGGAATTTCAGGGAAGAAATAACCGCCATTGATGCTGGTCTGATCCAATTGGATGTCACCCAGGCCTGGGCATCTGCACTGGAACCGCTGAACCTGGTGATTCCTCAGATTGCTGATGAGCCACGTTGGGTATTACAACAGGCCATTCACCCGGTCCTGTTTCTGAACAAACGAGGGAAACGGGAAGGGGTGGTTCCTCTGAACCTGACCCTTGGTGAGAGTGGAGACCAGTTTATTGTCATTTCAGGTCCGAATGCCGGCGGAAAAACCGTTGCCATGAAATGCCTGGGCCTGCTTCAGCTTCTGGTTCATGCAGGAATACCGGTCCCGGCTGCGGAAGGAACGGTTTTTCCATTGTGTGAATCGGTGGTTTGCGTCCTGGGAGATGCGCAGTCGATTCAGGACGATTTATCATCATTCAGTGGGCATGTCGGCGCCATCCGGAAGGTACTTGATGTGCCTGCAGGTACACGGCAGCTGGTTCTGATTGATGAAATCACCTCGGGAACCGACCCCATTGAAGGACAGGCGCTTGCCATTGAACTGGTTGAAGAAATGCTCTCAGACGGATTCTACGGCATCATCACGTCCCACTATCCGGACCTGAAATTACTGCCTCAGACCGATCACCGGGTGGTCAATGGCAGTATGCTGTTCAACCTGTCAGCCCTTCAGCCCACATTCGAATTCAGAAAAGGAATTCCGGGAAGCTCCTATGCATTGGAACTGGCCAGCCGGATGGGATTGAGTGACCGTCTGGTTTCTCGGGCCCGGAACCGGCTTTCGCTTCAGTCGGGAGATACCAGTCAACTGGCCCGGCAGTTGGAAAGCGAACTGGAAAAACTGGCAGAAGATCGCCGCCATCTGATGGAACAGGAATCGCGTATTCGACAGATTGAATCCGATCTGGAACGGAAAAAGCGGGAGACTGAGCAGGAAGCGAAGGAAATCAGAAAAAGGCTGACCTCTGAATTCCGTCAGCTATCCGACGAGCTGCGCAGAACCATCTGGCAGCAACTGGATACCTTGAAACAGCAAAAACCTTCCGATCTTGGGAAAAGCAGAAGGGAACTGGAACAGATCATCGAATCAGCTGCCGAATCTGATGTTCTTTCTCAACCCGAAGTGCCTGCCTCCGCCTTTGTGGTCGGACAGGCGGTTACCATCCGTGGTGGCAGTCAGTCGGGAGAAATTCTGAGCATCAATTCCGGAATCGCGACGGTTCTTGCCGGAACCTTCCGGTTAAAAGTACCTCTGAAAGAATTGGTTCCGGTGGGTAAGAAAGCTTCCAGACCGGTTTCGTCCCAGGTTCAGGTTCCGCCTCTGGCGGGTGATGTGCAGTTCGAAATCAACCTGATCGGATTAAAAGTACATGAAGCGCTGGATCGGCTGGATTATGCTATTGCTGATTCCATTGCAAAACAGTTACCAAGCTTGCGGATTATTCACGGGAAGGGAACCGGTGCACTGCGGAAAGCCGTCCATGACTACCTTAAAAATGCCCCCTCCGTTGCCCATTTTGAACTGGCTCAATGGTATGAAGGAAGCACGGGTGCCACGGTGGTGACCTTCAGATAAAAAGTGGCTTTTATGGCTATTTGATTCTAAATATGGCTCGCTTATTTTTATCGGGTCGGTAGGATCACCCTTTGGGGTGATGACGACACACTGTGCGTGTATGTACCTTTGTATTGCCTCTTAAAACTAACCAAAAGGATTGATATGAAAAAAGTTGCCCTTCTCCTTCTTGCTCTCGCCATCGGAGCTTCTTCGGTCATGGCTCAGGCCAGCGAATCTTACAAAAAAGGACAGATCGCCGTTGCTGGTGGTATTGGTCTTGCTGCTACTCTCGGTGGAAACCCTCTTTGGGTCAGCGGTGAATATGGCTGGTCTGAAGAAATTGGTATCGGTGCTGCAGCTGCTATGTCCAGTTATGAATACACCGCTGGTTTGTGGGACCTGACCTTCTATCAAATCGGCGTCTATGGTATTTACCACAAAGATTTCCTCAAAATGGCCAATCTGGATACCTATGGTAAAGCTGGCGTTGCCATGATCATCGGTTCATGGGACTATCAGGGAAGCGGTACTGCTCCTACCGAGCCTACCATTGGTGGCTTCGGATATGATATCGCTGCAGGTGCGAACTACTATTTCATGCCTAACCTGGCTGCCAATGTTGAACTCGGCTTCGGTCTGGCACTGATCAAAGTCGGTGTTCAGTATAAACTCTGATCTGACTTCGTAATTGTTTTCCGGAAGGGGATGCCTCCTTCCGGACCTCTTTTTCCCTCCTGTCTGACCCTCTTGCACTATTACCGTATTGTTACTAAATTGGTATGTCCGATTAAAAAACGGATAACCCAAAAACCAAAACAAAACGGAGTCTTGTAATGAAAAAAGTTCTCTTTGTCCTCGCACTGGTAGCTGTAGCATCTGTTGCAACTGCCCAATCGGCCGGTAAATATGGTTTCAACGTTGCTTATGGCGGCGGTGGAAGCAATATCGCGGTTACTTACCACCTGAGTGATATGCTTGCTCTTCGCCCGGGTCTTGGATATACCTCAAATGACAATGGTACAACTGTTTCCACAAGATTTACGGTAGGTTCTGATGTACTTTACTATCTGAGCAATGCCGATGGAATGGGCATGTATGTTGGTGGCGGATTCAGTTATGTTGCCAAGTCGACTGACAAACCTGAAACATCAGATTCAGAAATGGATTTCAAAGGATTACTTGGCTTCCAATATGCCCTGAATGCTAAATTGGGTGTATATGGAGAAGTTGCCTTCTCCTACACTTCTCTCTCTGGAGACAGTGGTGATTCCAGTTCTCTGGGTACAAAAAACTCAGGTGTTGGTCTGATTTTCTATCTGAACTGATTGCCTCGCTTTGTTCCCCGCAAAAGTCCGGTTCTGCCGGACTTTTGCATTTATACCCCTTTCGACTGTTCGTTTTCTCACCGTTCCCGTCTTAATTTCGCCGGATGCAAATGAAAACATACCGGATCCGGTCGGATGTACGCCAGACCCCGCAAACCGAGACGTTGCTCGCCGGACTGAATCCGCAACAGGCGGCTGCTGTTTGTCATGGAACCGGTCCTGCCATGATTATTGCCGGTGCAGGTACCGGTAAGACCAATACCCTCGTTCACCGGGTGGCCTGGCTGATTGCACGTGAAAACCGGCCCGACCAGATCCTGCTACTGACCTTTACCCGTAAGGCCGCCGATCAGATGCTGAACCGGGTGGCTCAACTGGTGACGACCCCCCGTCCGGTCGCAGGAGGAACCTTTCACGCCACCTGTAACCTGATTCTGAGGGAGTTTGGCGGTTCCATCGGCTATCCGCCCGGATTTACCATTCTGGATCAGCCCGATGCGCAAGACCGGATCGATGTGATCCGCAGTGGCTTGCTGAAAAATTTCCCAAAAACGCGGTTTCCCAAAAAGGCCACGCTTTTCGATCTGTTTTCCACACACCGGAATACCCACACACCGCTGGATGAACTGGTGTCGCGCGATTATCCGCAGTTCGTTCCCACTCTGGAACTGATTGTGAAACTGTTTCAGGACTATCAGACCATGAAACGGCGGTTTGCACTGGCCGATTATGACGATCTGCTTTTTCTGACCCGTGATCTCATTGAAACGGTACCATCGGTTCGTGAAACCCTTCACAACCGGTATCGCCATATTCTGGTGGATGAATACCAGGATACCAATCCGGTACAGGCCGATCTGGTCGAAGCCATCGCCGGAAAAACCGGGAATCTCATGGTAGTGGGCGATGATGCCCAGTCCATCTATAAATTCCGCGGAGCCGATTTTAAGAATTTTCTGGAGTTTCCTGTCAGATTCACACAGGCAGCGGTTTACAAACTCGAAGAAAATTACCGGTCCACCCAATCCATTCTCGATGTGGCGAATGCGGTCATGGCGCAGGCTACCGAGAAGTTCGACAAGGTTTTATTTACACGTAAACCTTCAGGAACGCTGCCGGCCATTATTCAGGCACCCGATGACAGTTTCCAGAATCAGTTTATCGTATCCAAAATCCTCGATCTGCGTGAATCGGGCGTGGGACTTAATCAGATAGCGGTCCTTTTCCGCAATGCCAGAAACTCCTATTCGCTCGAACTGGAACTGAATGCCCATCAGATCCCCTATGAAAAGCGGGGAGGAAATAAGTTTTCCGAATCGGCCCACATCCGAGATCTGATTGCCTTTTTGCGCCTGTCGGTGAATCCGAAAGACATTGTGTCCTGGAACCGCATTCTCACCATGGTCGATGGAATCGGTCCAAAGAATGCCGAAACCATTCTGCAGCAGCTCGAAAACGAAACCGATCCGGCCCGGTTGCAACTCTCGCCTCGGTATGCCATTCAGGTCAAAAGCATGCTGGGGTTGGTGGCGGGTCTTGCTGCAGAAGAGCCACTTTCAGATAAAATTGAACGACTCACGGGCTTTTATCAGCCATTGTTCGAGAAACGTTATTCTGAAGACTATCCGAAACGCCAGAAGGATCTGGATGCTTTTCAGGCCATTGCCTCCACTTTCAGAGATACCCAGGATTTTCTGATGCATCTGGCGCTGGAACCGGTCGATTTTTCCCAGACTGATACGCTGGCCACCACCCCCGATGAACCCCCGCTGATTCTTTCCACCATTCATTCCTCAAAGGGACTGGAATGGCATACAGTGATTCTGATGGATGTGCTCGATGGGGTCCTTCCATCCACCTTCAGTCTGGATGATCAGGAATCACTCGATGAAGAACTGAGGCTGTTTTATGTGGCTGTGACCCGGGCAAGGGAAGAACTGTATCTGGTTTATCCAGCCGTACAGTACCACCGTCAATTCAATGATTATTTCAGCCGGCCATCCCGGTTTATTGATTCCTTGCCAGCGAACCTGACCGAATCCTGGGTGCTCGAAACCGGAGACCCTGAACCCCCGAAAGGATTAACCGAATGAAACCAGCGAAACAAAAACCTGCTTTTGATGTCGATTTGTGGGAAAAACTCTATTCCGCCCTGATTCTTATGGGCGTGCTGACCATTCTGACGCTGGTTGTTAAGCACAGTATGGATGCTTTCAGTTTTGATGATGTCGTTACCAGAACCATTCGTTTTTCAGTTCTGATCAGCTTTCACATGTCCATGGCTGCATTTGGGGCGGGTATCTTCATTTTTCTGTTGTGGAAAATCCGGTTCAACCGGGTACCGGCCGCAACCGTCTTTTCGCGTTCCATGAGAGTCTATTTCATCATATTTGGTCTGATTCTGATCCTGGATGTATTTGTCGGATTCGGTCGCGGGCTGGCCGACCTGGATGGTTTTCTCATGGGTCTGAGTCTGGGATCGGGATTTTTGCTGGCCCTGATCGTCTTTTTCCTTGGAAAGGTGCTTTAACATGCCTCCCATCAGAAAAGTCCTGATTGCCAACCGCGGGGAGATTGCGGTCCGCATCATCAGGACGTGCCACGAGATGGGTCTGGAAACCGTCGCTGTTTTTTCGGAACCAGACCGGACCGCTCTTCACGTCCGAATGGCCGATGAGGCCATTCCGTTGGGAGGTGAGAAGTCTGCTGACAGCTATCTGGTGGTGGAAAAACTGCTTGATGCTGCCCGGCGGACCGGCGCAGATGCCATTCACCCCGGCTACGGGTTTTTAAGCGAAAATGCTGCCTTTGCCGAGGCTGTGGGCAAAGCAGGACTGATCTTCATCGGGCCTTCACCTGAATCCATCCGGATGATGGGAGATAAAACTTCCGCCAGACAAGCTCTGACCGGAACGTCGGTTCCGTTGGCACCGGGTACCCGGGAGGCCATCCCATCGTTGGAAGAAGCGGTAAAAATCGCTGCCTCAATCGGCTATCCGGTTCTTGTGAAAGCCTCGGCCGGGGGTGGCGGAAAGGGAATGCGGATCATTCAATCAGAATCGGAATTGGAAAAGGGATTTCTTGCTTCTAAAAATGAGGCACGAAATGCCTTCGGAGATGACAGGGTTTACATCGAGAAATACCTGACCTCGCCCCGGCATATCGAATTTCAGATTCTGGCCGATTCACACGGAAACATTGTCCACCTGTTCGAAAGGGACTGCTCTATTCAGCGGCGGCATCAGAAAGTGGTCGAGGAAGCACCCAGTCCTGTTCTGACGCCTGACCTGAGACAACGGATGGGAGCAGCCGCTGTGGAAGTGGCCCGTCGCTGCAATTACACCGGGGCAGGAACAGTCGAGTTTCTGCTCGATTCAAACCAGCAGTTTTACTTTCTTGAAATGAATACCCGTCTGCAGGTCGAACATCCGGTTACCGAGTGGATCACCGGGCTTGATCTGGTTCGTGAGCAGATTCGAATCGCCAACCGAGAACCGCTGGCCTTCCGTCAGGAGGACCTGACCATTCGCGGACATGCCATCGAGTGCCGGATTTATGCCGAAGATCCCATGAACCAGTTTCTACCCGATACAGGTCGTGTGCATCTTCACCGGATTCCATCCGGGCCCGGGATACGGGTCGATTCAGGAATTGTGGATGGTATGGAGGTTACGGTCTTTTATGACCCGATGATTTCCAAACTGTCTGTCTGGGATCAGACCCGGGATGGAGCCATCCGGCGGATGAGCCGTGCCTTGGAAGAATATTCAGTTTCGGGAGTCCAGACCACGATACCCTTCTGTCAGTTCGTAATGCAGCATGAAGTCTATCAGCGCGGTGAGGCCACCACCCATTTTATTCAAACCTATTTTAACCCGGATTCCATCGAAATCAATGAAGAAGGCATACTGAAAGCTCTTGCAGTTGCTGGCTTGAATGCCTGCCATTGGTTTGCCCGAAAGGAACCGCCGGTGCTGTCTAACAGTCAGCCCCTTTCTTCTGATGGATCGGTTTCACTCTGGAAAACACGCCGGAGGTATCCATGAACTATCTGGTAACCATCAGGGATAAAGTCTATTCCTTCACTGTAACCGGGTTTCTTAAAACGAGCGAACCGGGTGACCTCCAATCCATCGATCTGGTTCCGCTGGATGCCAACCGGTATTCGGCCATCATCGGTACCCGCAGCTACGTTTTTGAATTGTATCAGCGGTTGGACCAGTTGTATCTGGTTTACAGAAATCACCAGTTCCGGTTAAACGTTGCGAACGAGCGGGATCAGCTGGTCAACCGGATGAAAAAAGTCAGCTCAGACACACACGGGGCCGTGACGGTAACCGCCCCCATGCCGGGACATGTCACTAAACTTCATGTATCGGCCGGTGTGCGGGTGACCAAGGGAGATCCGTTGCTGGTACTTGAAGCCATGAAAATGGAAAATGACATCCGGTCGCCGGCAAGCGGAACCATTCAAACGGTTCACGTTGCTGAAGGAGCGACTGTTGAACGGGGAACCACTTTACTGGTGATTCACTGATGAAAGTCTTTCTTACAGGTGCATCCGGATTTATCGGAAACCAGATTCTACGCCGGTTGCTGGCAGACGGGCATGAGGTTACCGTGCTGGTGCATTCCCGGGCTGTGGAACCCATTCCCGGTTTTACTTTCAGGGAAGTCAGAGGCCATCTGACCGATCCGGAGGAATTGACACACCTCATGGCTGGTCATGAGGCCGTGATTCATTCTGCCGGACTGATTTCTTTCAGAAAGCGTGACAAGGCCCGTCTGTTCGAAACAAATACCATGGGAACCCGGTCGGTTGTTCTTGCCTGTAAGCTGTCCGGCGTAAAACGTTTGATTCATGTGGGAACCGTGGCGGCGCTGGGAGCAAGTCCGGTCCACGGTTTTTACAAACCCACCTATCCTTACAACCTGAAATCTCTTCGGGTAAACTATTCCATCACCAAGTATCTGGCTGACCAGGAAGTGATGCGGGGTTTCTACGAAGGATTGGAAACCATCATTCTGAGTCCGGGCAATGTCATTGGTCCCGGTGATATTCACCGGTCGAATCTGTCGCATTTCAAAGCGGGAAGGGCCCCTTTGCCCGTTTCACCTGCCGGTGGTGTATCGGTGGTGGATGTGCGAGATGTGGCCGATGTATCGGTCATGGCACTGACCGGAGGCGTTCCCGGATCCAGATATGTGCTGTCTGCGGAAACAACGACCTATGCGGGCTACCTTGACCTGATTGGCGGAAGGCGGGGACGAGTGATCTTACCCCGTTGGCTGAATCTTGCGTTGGGATATGGAGCCGAACTGATCAGTTCGGTAACGGGCTTACGCCTGCCGCTGACCATTGAAAAGGGACGGCTCTCCGGGTATTATTTCTGGTTCGATGGATCAGAGACCGCCCGTACCTTTCAGTTTACCTACAGACCAATCCGGATTTCAGTGAAAGATTCTCTGGACTGGTACATGAAACAGGGAGTTCTATCTTAATGTCAGACAATCGTTTATCGTGGGAGGAATACTTCCTTCGTATTGCAGAAATGGTATCGGAACGATCGACTTGTAACCGGGCCAAAATCGGGGCGGTGATTGTCCGGGACCGGTCCATTCTGGCTACGGGTTACAACGGAAGTCCGAAAGGTCACCCCCATTGTACCGATGTCGGCTGTCTCATTTACACCACAACCGATCCGGGAGGGGCTGCTGAGGAGAATTGTTTCCGGACAATTCATGCCGAGATCAATGCCATTACCCAGGCAGCCAAGAACGGGACCTCCATCGACGGTGCCGATATTTTCATCACTGCTTCACCCTGTTATCACTGTCTTAAAACCCTGATCAATTGCGGAATCCAGCGGGTCTATTACCGCAAACCCTACAAAATTGACCGGATTAAGGCCTTAACCGACGGTTCACCGATTGAATTGATTCAGGTGACCTGATCCGGCCGGAATTCCATCTGATTACTTAGCGATTCTGATCTCTTTTTTTTAAATTTGGGATTATTCTTTCAAAGGAATCCCAATACATGAGTTCAAATGCCATCCGGCTGGATGTGAATCTGGCTGTTTCTCACGATCCTGAAGTCAAACACCTGCTCCATATCTCAAAACTGCAGGAATTTCAGCCCCTGATTTCAAAATACCACGACGAAATCACCGCCGAGAAGAAGGCCCGCAAAATCCGGTTTCAGGAATTGCCTTATCAATCCACCGAACATATCAAATCATTCAAATCATCAGTTCAGGGAAAATTCGATACGCTGGTTGTCCTGGGTATCGGAGGCTCGGCTCTGGGTAACATTGCGCTGGCTTCTGCGCTGACCCATTCCTATCAGCAGATTAAAAATCCGGGTGGATTGCGGTTGTTTGTAACCGATAACGTTGATCCGGACTGGTTTCTCGATCTGTTTGATGTAATCGACATCAACAAGACGTTGTTTAACGTGATCTCAAAATCGGGTGGTACCGCCGAGACCATGTCGCAATTTCTGTATGTCTGGGAAGTGCTGAAGCAGAAGTTGGGTGACAAAGCGGCCGATCACATGGTGGCTACCACCGATGCAAAGGCAGGCTACCTGCTCGATATCGCCAATGAACTGAATCTGAAAAAATTTGTGGTTCCAGAAGGAGTCGGCGGTCGTTTCTCCGTTCTTTCCGATGTAGGATTGCTGTCTTCCGCCCTGATCGGGATCGATATCGATGAATTGCTTCGTGGTGCGGGCGATATGGAAAAACGCTGTTCCCAGGCCGACCTGTTCCAAAATCCGGCCTACCTGAATTCACTGATTCATTTTCTTTATGATGACGTGATGAACAAGTCCATTTCCGTCATGATGCCTTATTCTTCCACACTTCGTTACATGGCCGACTGGTATGCCCAGCTGTGGGGAGAAAGCCTGGGAAAACGATTCCGTCTGGATGGACACGAGGTTTTTGCTGGTCAGACTCCGATCAAAGCTGTTGGTCCGACCGATCAGCACAGTCAGGTGCAGTTGTACTGCGAAGGTCCCGATGACAAGGTCTTTACCCTGATTGAAGTTGAGAAAAACAAGCGGGATATCCGTTTCAACAATCCGTTTAAAAACAATCCGGGAACCGATTACCTCGATGGCCGGACCATGAATGAGCTGATCCGGGCTGAGTTGCACGGTACGTCCATTGCGCTGGCCGATGCCGAACGTCCGGTGGTGAAACTGATCCTTCCCGAAGTAAACGCCTACACGGTTGGTCAGTTTATCATGCTGTATGAACTGCAAACGGCCATGTCTGGTAAATTATATCAGATTGATCCGTATGATCAGCCTGGCGTCGAAGCAGGGAAGAAAGCAACCTTTGCACTGATGGGACGTCCCGGTTATGAGAAAGAGAAAAACCGGATTGAGACTTCCTATCCGTTTGATCCATCCTATCTGATCTGAGTAATGGGGTCTTTCACCCGGGAAGAGCGGATTATGCGCCGGGTGATTGGCCTGGCAAAACGAGGTACCGGAATGGTCAGCCCCAACCCATTGGTCGGGGCTGTGCTGTTTAAAGACGGGATCAGGATCGGTGAGGGGTACCATCAGCAGTTTGGGGGACCCCACGCCGAAGTGAATGCCATCGGATCGGTGGAATCACCCTCCGATCTGCGGGGCTCCGAACTCTTCGTCAATCTCGAACCCTGCTCCCATTGGGGAAAGACACCACCCTGCACCCGGTTGATCATAGAATCGGGCATTAGGAAAGTGTATATCGCCAATACCGATCCGTTTCCTCAGGTTAACGGAGAGGGGATCAGGCAGCTCAGAGAAGCTGGAATTGAGGTGGTGACAGGGGTGATGGAGCGGGAAGGTGCGGAATTAAACCGGGCATTCTTTCATGCTCAGACGCATCGGCGTCCGTGGGTAACCATAAAAGTGGCCACCACCCTCGATGGCCGCATGGCCACCCGGACCGGCGACTCGAAATGGATCACCGGTGAACTGGCCAGGGAAGATGTGCAATGGCTCCGGTTTGCTCACGATGGAATCCTGACAGGTGCCGGTACGGTTCGGACAGACAACCCATCTCTGACCGTCCGGCTCAAAGGGATTTCGAAGCAACCCTGGAGGATTATCCTCGATACAAAGGCGGCGCTTCCTCTCACCTCGCAGGTTTTTTCGGATAGCTGGTCTTCAAGGACTTTGTGGTACACGTCTGCTTCACCCGATGACGGGCGCGAAAGAATCCCGGTTAACGAGGAGAATGGAAAGGCCGACCTGGCACAGGTGATGAAGGATCTCTTTGGCAGAGGTATTCATCTGGTGTTGGCCGAAGCAGGACCTACGCTGGTGTCTTCGCTTATCAGGACTGGTTTTGCTGATGAACTGATTATTTATATGGCGCCAAAACTGACCGGAAACGGTCCCGCTTTTTTCCGGGCGGATTCCGGAATGGATCGCCTTGCCGATGCGTTGGTACTTGAACCGGTTTCGAGCAGCGCAGCAGGGCACGATCTGAAATTAACTTACCGGTTCAGGAGATCATGATGTTTACAGGTTTGATTGAAGAAGTCGGAACCATCGAAAAAGTGGAGTTCATCGGCAACGGACGGAGACTGACCGTATCAGCCTCTAAAACGATTTCCGATCTGAATGTGAATGATTCCATTGCAATAAATGGTTGCTGTCAGACCGTGATTGAGCGGTCCGGACAAACTTTTTCCTGTATTTCCATTGAAGAAACCCTCTCCAAAACCACCCTGGGAGACCTGGTGACCGGATCACGGGTGAATCTTGAACGGCCGCTGCTGCCCGATACACGGATAGGCGGTCACTTCGTCATGGGACATGTGGATACCGTCGGGACAGTGGTCAGCCGGACCGATCTGAGCACCAGCTGGATGTTTGACATCCGGTTTCCCGAGTCCTTCAGGCCATATATCATCAAAATCGGATCGATTGCCGTTGATGGGACCAGTCTGACCGTTGCCAACCTTGAGGGCAATGTCTTTACGGTAGCCATCATTCCGCATACCATGGATATGACGATTTTTCCATCGTATCAGGCAGGTTCAAGGGTAAATCTTGAATTTGATCTGCTTGGAAAATACATTGAAAATATTTTAGTAAACCACCCGGAACGCCTCTCAGGATGGCTTCCGGTCGCCCCAACCCGTTCATAACAGACAACTGGATTTTTTATATGGACCCCAAAAAACGTTCACATTACCAGGAACCCGAAGAGGCCTACCGGCCCATGGGATCCTCCTTCAGCAATGGATTGGAAAACTTCAGAGAGTTTGTCCGTAAAAAACCCATGGTCGTGCTCGGTGCGGCCTTCGGAATCGGTCTGCTGATTGGTCTGATGACGACGCGTTCCAAAAAGCAGGATGATCCTCAGAAATAGCCGGTTTTCACGTTTGAAAACCCCGGTCACAGCACCGGATGATCATCTGGTCCGCCAGATTGATGATCTGAAAGCCCGGCTGTATGTGGCAGAATCGGAAGACCGACAGGCCGATCAGCTCATCAAGGCTCTTTTTATGGGCTCAGGTGGGTTGTTTTATGTGATTGGCGTGATTCTGGCCGGCTTTATGGCTGCGTTGGTTATTGGTTTTGCCCTGCAGATTCTGCTCTACGTGGTGTCGGCTTACATCATGCTTGTTCTTACCACCGGCTTTATCCTGCTGGTCGCCAAGCCTGCCTGGTTTACCAGGTTCATCCGTTCAAATTTTAATGCCTTTATCAGGAATCAGGATCAGACATGACACAGGAACCCACCACCGCCGAACTTAAACTCGAAATCGAACGCCTTCAGAATGAACTGAGAGAAAGGGAACAAGCCCGTCGGGATGTGGAAGGGTTCCCCCCCATGGTCGACATCACTGGATTTGTCGACAAGAATCCGTTGGCCGCCGCTGCAATTGCGCTTGCTTTGGGTGTAACCGTTGGCTACCTGCTTAAAAATACCCGGGTTCTCGATATGGTTGCCGATAAGTTGGGAGAAACCATCGAAAAAGGTGCTTTCGACGAACAAACCGTCCAATCCCTTCTCTCCAGATTTCTTAAATAACGGTGTCCGGATTCCGTACATTCATTTTTTGGTTTGGTGAAGTCACCCTCTTTGCCCGCGATACCGGACGGGCCCTGATCAGGTACCCGTTCGAGTGGAGACAATTCTGGCTGCAACTGGATGCCATCGGGACCGGATCCCTGCTTCTCGTCGGAATCTCGGGACTGGCCATTGGTGTGGTCCTCTCCATGCAATTCAATGCCACTCTGGCCAGATTTGGCGCCGAAACACTGCTTCCTTCCATGATTTCCATTTCAGTCATCCGTGAAATCGGTCCGATTATCACTGCTTTGGTGGTTGCTGGCCGTGTTGCCAGCGGAATTGGTGCTGAACTGGGGTCCATGCGGGTGACCGAACAGATTGATGCCCTCGATGTCTCTGCGGTCGATTCTTTTAATTATCTGGTGGTTCCCCGAATCATGGCAGCCATTCTGGCCTTGCCTCTGCTGACCATTTACTGCGATGTGATTGCCATTCTTGGCGGTTATATCGGGATTCTCATCGAGCGATCGATTTCTTTTTCTGAGTACATCACTTCAGCCATCCGGTTTCTGGGACTCGATGATATTGTTCCCGGGGTCCTGAAAACCACGGTTTTCGGTCTGATTATCGGATTCATTGGCTGCTTCAACGGATACAAGACCACGGGCGGAACAGTCGGGGTCGGTTTGTCGGCCACCAATGCCGTGGTGATCGGATCGCTGCTGATCATCGTAGCAGAAGTGGTTCTCGTCAAAATTTCCTTACTCTTTTTCTGATGATTGAATTCAGGAACGTCCACAAATCCTTTGGTGATCTGACCGTCCTGAACGGGATCACGGTAACCTTCAGAAAAGGGGAGACCACCGTCATCCTCGGAAAGTCCGGAACCGGGAAATCCGTTCTGATCAAACATATAGTGCGTCTGCTCGATCCTGATGCAGGATCGGTTTTAGTTGAAGGGACCGATCTGGCTGGTCTTTCGGATACCGGTCTGCAGGAATTCAGGAAGACCACTGGGTTCCTTTTTCAGAGTGCAGCCTTGTATGATTCCCTGTCGGTTTATGAAAATATTGCTTTCCCCATGAGACGCCATCTGATGCTTCATGAAGACGAAATCAGAGGCAGGGTGGAGGAATCGTTAAAGTGGGTAAGTCTTGAAGGGGCCATCGGAAAAATGCCTTCCGAATTGTCGGGTGGTATGCGGAAACGGGTGGGATTGGCCCGTTCTTTAATCCTGAATCCCTCCATAATTTTATATGATGAACCAACCACCGGCCTCGATCCCATCACAAGCAGTGAAATCGCTGAACTGATCAAAACGCTTCAGCACCGGTTTGGTACCACTGGTCTGGTGGTGACTCATGACATGCCATGTGCATTCAGGGTGGCCGATCGGGCCATTCTGCTGGCAGATGGTCAGTTGGTTTTTGATGGTGATATTCAGAACTTACCAATTTCTGATCATCCGCTGGTTAAGAATTTTTACGAAACCAGTCTGGCAAAAAGGTAAACTGTGGCACTTTCTTCTGCATCTGTTTTCCGGCTCGGCATTTTTGTCTTCCTTGCCTTTATCGTCTTCTTTGTCGGAATCATCAGTCTGGGTGACCGAAAGGGATGGTTCGATGAAACCACGGTTATCAATGCCCGATTTACCGATATCAACGGACTCGAAACCGGTGCGCCGGTTCGTATTTCCGGTATCAATGCCGGAAAGATTCTGAGCATTCTTCCGCCCAGGAAGTTAGGGGATCAGGTGACAGTCGAAATGGAGATCAGCCGCAAATTTGATCCGCTGCTGAGAACCGATTCACGTGCACGGATTGAAACAGAAGGATTGGTCGGCTACAAACTGATTATCGTTGAACCCGGAACGGAATCCGCACCGCCCGTTGAGCGGAACGGAATGATTCAATCTCTGGAACCCGTCAAGTTTGCCGATATCACCCGGCAGTTTTACGATGCATCCAGCGACATTGCCAGCATCGTAAAAACCATTGATGCCATCGCCGACTCGGTCCGGAAGGGCAAGGGAACCCTTGGAAAACTGGTGAAGGATGAAAGTCTGTACCGGAATCTCTCCAGTGCAGCAGTTTCGGTGGACAGTGCCTTTAATGCCTTCAATGATCAGAGCCGGAAAATTGCTGAGATCGTTTCGCAGGTATCGGTGTCTGTATCTGAGATCATGGATAAAATCAACCGCGGCGAGGGAACCGTGGGTAAACTGGTTTCCAGTGATTCGTTGTATGCAGATATCCGCACCAGCACCACCGAGTTTATTGATGTTGTTAAAAAACTCGAAGATGGTGTGTTTGCCTTTTCAGAAAACATGGAAGCTCTGAAACGGAACTGGTTTTTTAAAGGCTATTTCGAGGATCGGGGGTATTGGAGTCGTGAAGAATTTACCCGGATTGATGAAAGCCTGACCCTACGCCGCCTTGAACTTGAAGAAATGAAAAACGCCCTCAGCCAGAAATTACTCGACATTGAAAAACGGGAAGCTGCCCTCCGCAAAGCCGAAGAAGAAGCGGCCCGCCGGAAGTAAATCCAAACGTCTGAAACAACTGGCCGGTTCGATCCGGCAGCTTGATATACCGGGAACCTCGGCGGCGCTGGCGTTTCATTTTTTTCTCTCCTTCATTCCCACCGTTCTTATCCTGTCTTTGCTTTACCGCGAGTTGGGTGCCGATACCGGAACCGTTGCCTCTGGTATCGGCATACTCAGTTCCTGGCTTCCACCTGTGCTTCGTTCCGGATTTGATTCCATGGGGCCTCTGATTGGAAAGATACCCGTTTCGGGATTTCTGGTTACCTCGGTGGTGCTGTTTGCCTGGTCATCCACTTCAGGAATCAGCCGGTATTTCAGGTTTCTGGAAAAGCATTGCGGAAAGGAAGGTTATACCAGAGCCTGGCGTATCCGAAGCCGGGCCATTGCCTTGATTCTGCTGCTTGGAGCCTTGGGTGGCGGTCTTATCTGGCTGCTTGGATTCGCCCCGGCAGGACAGAATGACGGGACAGCCAATCCTTGGTTCTGGTACCGGGTGGTAATGGTGACTGTGTTTGTTTCGACCTGTCTTTTTGTTCTGATCAAGGTGGGGACCCCGCTTCCGCTCAGAAGCCGCAGGGTGGCCATGATCACCGGATTCACAGGAACAGTCTGGGTATCACTGACCCTGTTTCTTGATCAGCTGATCGGATTCTCGGATCCGATCCAGACCAGCGCCGGGCATTTTGGGGCAGTATTCATTTTTCTGTTATGGTTATATGCCACCGCCATTCTCATGGTCATTGCGGGTGCATGGGCTTCCACGGTGGTAAAAACTCATCGGTAAAGTTGAAGAAATCCTGCCCAAATCGTTTCTTTGCACAAATCAGAAAAGGAAGAAATGAACCCCACGGCCCCTGCTGCCCGTCTCGTTCTCGAGAATGGCACCGAAGTACGCGGTACGTCTTTTGGCGCCCGCACCGACCGGTTTGGAGAATTGGTCTTTAACACCTCCATGACTGGTTATCAGGAAATTCTTTCCGACCCGTCTTACTGCCGGCAAACCATCATTTTTACCTACCCGCATATCGGGAATTATGGAGTCAATGAAGAGGATATGGAAAGCCGCCTGCTTCATGTGACCGGAATGGTCTGCCGTGAAGTTTCAAAAACCGTTTCAAACTGGCGCGCCACCCATTCCTTGCCGGACTTTCTTAAGAAACACAATATTCCTGGTATCGAAGGAGTCGATACACGGTTTCTCACACTCGCCATCCGGAATGAAGGTGCCATGCGGTGTCTCATTACCCACGACATGGATACCCCGGTTGCTGAACTGGTTCAGAAAATCAAGGAAAGTCCCGACATGGTGGGAGCCGATCTGGCTTCGGAAGTAACCACTCGTGAATCTTATGTTTATAAACCCGATCATCAGTTAAGCGGATATGATCAAAACGGACAACCCGATACCAGATTCCGTGTTGTTGCGATAGATTACGGCATCAAACAAAACATTCTCCGAATCCTTAATCAGACCGGATGCGAGGTCACCGTTCTGCCTTCCTCGGCTTCATTGGAAGAAATCAGGTCTTATCAGCCGCAGGGAGTCTTTCTTTCGAACGGACCCGGAGATCCCGCGGCTGTTACGTACACCATTCCGGTGGTGAAAGAACTGATCGAATCGGGCATACCTGTTTTTGGAATTTGTCTCGGACATCAGATTGCCGCTCTGGCTTTGGGCGCAAAAACGTATAAACTGAAATTCGGGCACCGGGGAGGGAATCACCCGGTTAAGAACCTGAAAACCGGTGCCATTGAAATAACCGCCCAAAATCATGGCTTTGCTGTTGATACAGACAGCCTTCCCTCCGGAGTTGAACTGACTCATCTTAACCTGAATGACCAGACCGTTGAGGGGATCCGGCACAGGACCCTCCCGTTTTTCTCTGTTCAGTACCACCCGGAAGCATCACCTGGGCCGCATGACAGTCACTATCTGTTCAGGGACTTTATCAGTCTGATGAAAGACCGGATGGTTCCAGCCTGACTACCCGGGGAGAATGACCACCTTCCACTTATAAATCGGAGAAAACCATGTCGTACATGAAAGGACGGCTTTTACCTTATAAGAATACCTTTCCCAAACTCCATCCATCGGTATTTGTCACCGAAGGATGTTACATCATTGGTGATGTTGAAATCGGTGCAGGCAGCAGTGTGTGGTTTGGTTCTGTGATCCGTGGAGATGTGTTCCATATCCGGATCGGGGAGCGGACCAATGTGCAGGATGGGTCGATAATTCACGTGACACATGATCAGTTTCCGACGCTGATCGGAAATGATGTGACCATCGGCCACGGTGTGATGCTGCACGGATGTACCGTACATGATTTTGCTCTGATTGGCATGCGCGCAACCATTCTGGACCAGGCCGTTGTTAATAAAAATTCCCTCGTTGCAGCAGGAACGCTTATCCGTGAACGGTTTGTGGTTCCTGAAGGCGTTCTGGTGGCCGGCGTTCCCGGCAAAATCATCCGGGATCTGACCCCGGCAGAAATCGAAGGTCTGCATCAGTCCTCTCTTAACTATCAGAATTATGTGAAATCCTATCTGGAAATGGAAAAAGCCGGGTGAGTCGCCCGGCTTCACAAGCCGAGCTGTCGGCAGCCTCCGCCCTTTTTCAGAAAAAATTCCGTAAAGAAACGGGCACCTTTCTGGCAGAAGGCATTCATCTGATCACAGACCTGGCCCGGCATCCGCAGTGGGTCGAAAAAGTTTTCTGGTATCCCGGCGAGGAAACCTCTCTGCCTTCCTGGTTAAAACCGTTTCCTGAATCCTGTATCAGACTGGTTACACTGCGTCAGCTTGAAAAATTGACCGAAACCGGCCACCCTCAGCCTGTGGTGGCCATCGTCAGAAATCCGTGGGCTGGTTATCAGCTTTCCCAAACCGGTGTAAAAAAAATTCTGTGCCTTTTCAATGTTCAGGATCCTGGTAACCTGGGGACGCTTATCCGGACGGCTGCCTGGTTTGGTTGGGATGCGGTTCTGCTGACACCAGACTGTGCCGACTGGACTTCACCAAAGGTGATACGAAGCACGGCGGCCTCGTGCTTTTCGATCCCGGTTGTGAACGATGACCGTGAATTGGGGCTACTGAACCAACTGGCACTTTCGCACCGCATTTACCGTCTGGAAATGGATGGAAGTCCCATCAGATCTGTCAGTTCCCAACAGGACCCGTTGGTTTTGCTGGTTGGAAATGAGGCTCATGGTTTCCGCAGTATGCTGGCCTCCCGGATTCCCGAAACGGCCATTTCAATCCATATCAGCGGAAAAAACCCACTAATCGATTCACTCAATGCCGGTGTCGCCGGTGCGATTGCCATCTATGACTTCTCAGGTAACTGATCATAACAGGCCGGTGGCCGTGGTAACGGGTGGAATCCGACGTCTCGGATTGGCGATCACGCGTCATTTGCTTATTTCCGGCTATCGGGTGGTTGGCACTTCACACGAGAAGGAACCCGTACTGCCTTTCGACCTGGCTGACCACCCCTGTTTTCATTTTTTTTCACTCGACTACTGTAACCTGAAGGCTGAGGATTATATCGCCACAGTCGGACAAATGGTAACCCTGTCGGGTGGTTCGCCGGTGGTTCTGATTAATAATGCGGCCGTGATCAGGGAAACCAGGCTTGGGACCGTTAATGATTCAGATTGGGAACAACTGTTTGCCATCAACCTGAAAGGGTTGTTTTTCCTGACCCAGGCTCTTATTCCACATATGAAAACCGGGCACATCATCAACATCGCCGATACAGCAGGCAGTCTGAACTGGACCCGTTATCTGGTTTATTCGCTCACCAAGTCGGGTGTAATCCATCTGACCCGGCAACTGGCGATTGCCTGTGCACCTTCTGTTCAGGTCAATGCCATTGCTCCCGGGACTGTCATCCCATTCGATGCAGCAGGAGAAGAAGAACTGGCCTTCGCAAAATCCCGGTCTCTGCTGAACCGGATCGGCTCTCCCGAGGAGGTGATCCGGTTGATTGATGTTATCCTGAAAAGTACCTTCATGACTGGTTCGGTATTAACTGTTGACGGGGGACGTGCACTGCTGTGAAAGAATTGATCCGGTTTGTTAATCTGGGGGTAAAACCCTATGAAGAAACGCTTGTGCTTCAGAGAAAGCTGGTTGAACAACTCCACTCAGACAACAGCAGCGATGATGTCGTTCTTTTAGTAGAACACCCTCACGTGTTTACAGTGGGAAGGAAAAAGGACGCCCTGCAGAATGTGCTTAATCCCGGTGAAATACCGGTGATTGAAATTGAACGGGGTGGTGATGTAACCTACCATGGCCCGGGACAATTGGTTATTTATCCGATCATGAATCTGGAAGCCATTCACACCCATCTCGATTTTTACCTCAGAAGTCTTGAAGATATCGTGATCAGGACTCTGAGTAAATGGGGAATAAAAGGCACCAAAGTAAAAGGTTATACCGGTGTATGGATAGGAGACCGGAAAATTGCCTCCATCGGGATTGCCGTTAAAAAGTGGATCACCTTTCATGGCATTGCTCTGAATGTCAACACAGATCTGTCTTATTTTTCCCGCATTCAGCCTTGCGGTTTAAACGCTGAAGTCATGACATCCATGCAGGCCATAACAACCCGGGAAATTCCCATTGATCAGGTCATTTACCATCTGATTAAGGAATTTGAACAGGAATTTAACCGGACGGCCTCATTGATTCCTGCAGGCGATTTAACAGTCTGAAGGTCAATGCATACAGGGTTCTGGAGGCAGGGAGCCGATGATATCGGCTTCGGCATTCAACAATTCGTCCAATCGCGCAAAAACAACCTCACGGTTATAATAAGTCAATGCCAGATTGACAAACAAAGCGTAATGCCGCGCTTCTGACTCAAAGAGCGTCCGGTAGAAATTTCTGAATCCAGCATCATGTGAGAACCGGACAATCAGATCGAACCGCTCACAACTCCTTGCTTCAATAATGGCCGAAATCAGCAGCTGATCGAGCAGTTTAAACGTGGTTCCTTTGCGGATGAGTGGGTGTAACCGGCTGGCATACCGGTCTGAACCGGCCTTCCGGTAAGCGTACCCGCGTTCACGGGCGAAATCAATCACCATCCGGATGTGGGATGCTTCTTCCTCAGCCAGATCAGCCATGGCTGCAACCAGTTCGGTATGATCCGGCCAGGCATTCATCAGAGAAAGGGCAGAGAGAACCGCCTTTTGTTCGCAGTGTATGTGGTCGGTGACGAGATCGGCAGGTGACTCCATCACCTGGTCAACCCAGCCCCGGGGAGTCTCCACTTTAAGTTTAAGCATATACAAAGATACAGGACACCCGAAGTCCCGTTCAAAAAGTGGAGAAAATCATACAATCAGATGCTTTCCAGTTTTGGGTTGACATTATTTTTACATCAGCCGATATTTGGTTCCTTAATTTTTCAGGAGTGAGTCAATGAGTATCAAGGTCAGCCATGTCGGACCTGTATCGGTTCTCGAGTTGAATGGAAAACTGATGGGCGGCGATGAGACCAAAGAGGTCCGTGATGAAGTCGCTAAACTCGTGAAAGACGGGCATACCAAAATCGTACTCGATCTGGGTAATATTAAATGGATGAACAGCTCCGGACTTGGTGCCATCGTCAGCTGTCTGAACACAGTGAAAGATGCGGGCGGTGCCATGAAACTGGTTCGCGTTGAGCAAAAAATCGAATCACTCCTGGTAGTCACTCAACTGATCAAAGTATTTGAGTGTCACAAGTCGGTTGATGACGCTGTAAACAGTTTCTGATTCTTTCTACCACATTTACCGGGTACCTGAACTGAAGGTGCCCGGTTTTTTTTATGTCCTCTGGTTATTTCCGGTCTCTTTCAGCGCCCCAGCTTACTCTTCTTTCCTTCTTTCTCTTCATTCTGGTCGGATCCATTCTGTTGTGGATCTCGGAATCGTCAAACGGTCTTCCTTTCATTGATGCCTTGTTCACATCGGTTTCAGCCACCTGTGTAACCGGCCTTCTCACGACTGATTTCTCGAAATTCACGTTTGCCGGTCAGTTTATTACCATGATCCTCATTCAGGTCGGTGGTATATCGGTTATTGCCTTCCTCAGGTTAATCTGGTACGGACAGTATAACGACCGGGGGTTTCTTTCGCACCGGATTCTGGGTGAAATAGTCGATATCCATGGTGCCAGCCGGACCGTCTTGTATTTTCTTTATTCCACCATCCGGATCACCATTGCCATTGAAATGGTCGGCTTTGTCTTTCTGTGGTTCTTCGCTGATGAAGTATCGGGTTGGCAACGGGTCTGGCTGGCTCTGTTTACAAGTGTTTCTGCCTTTAACAATGCCGGCATTTCGATTTTTTATGACGGACTGGTTCCTTTTGCAGACAATTTCCCGTTTTCTTCAATGGTCATGCTTCTTATCATTCTGGGTGGGATCGGTTATCCTGTTCTGATTGGTCTGGAACGTCTTTTTCTGGTAGTGGCCGAAAAAGCGGCCAACCGTCTGATTGTCAATATTGAAACCCGGGTCATGACCCAGGGGCGATTTGAAGGGTTGTTTATCGGATTGTATACCATCACCGAGGCAACAAGGCTGAAAGCCGCCGATATGCTCGATGAAATAAAAGGACATGCCACCACCGTCCAGATTAAAGTGGTTATTCTGTGGACCTTCATTCTGTTGCTGGCAGGAACGGTGTTCTTCTTTCTGATTGAACAGTCGAATCCGCAGTCAATTGGTGGTTATGGAACCATTCAGCAGTGGTTTCATTCGCTTTTTATGTCGGTTACCTCGCGTACAGCCGGTTTCAACATTGTCGATACCACCCATTTTGTTGCCTCATCCTATGTGTTTCTGGTCCTGCTTATGTTTGTGGGTGCTGCACCGCAGGGAACGGCCGGAGGCATTAAAATAACCACCTTTGCACTGGTGGTCGCCTACCTGAGGGATAGTTTTAAAGGTTTGACGCGTGTTCGCCTGTTTGGTCAGGTTATTGCCCGGAACTCGATCAGCAATGCGGTTAAACTTTATGTGATGAGTACCGCCTTTATCTTTCTGGCAGCTCTTATTCTGATAGTTCTGAATCCAGACTACCTGTTTATGAAGGTCCTGTTTGATACCGTTTCAGCTTTTGGTACCGTTGGATTGTCTTCGGGATTCTGTAACGGGGAGCTTTCGGACCTCTCGAAAGGAATCCTGATTCTTGCCATGTTTATCGGTCGGGTCAATTTATTGAATGTGGGAGCAGCCTTTTTCCCGCGGATTGAAGGTCCTGTTTCAGGGACACAGACCGAAGATGGAATAAAGTTGCAGGTTGGTTAAACCGGCCCGGATTGTTTCCTGCGAAGACGTTGGGTAACAAATTTGGTGAAGGAATACCGAAGCTTTGAAGGAAGTGACTTCAGCATGTACCGGTTTGCCGAGATGGCAAATGAAGGTTCGAAGTAACAATTCACCGTACAACCCTGACAAAAATCATATCGTCCTTGTTTCTTTTCTGCTTCACGGACCGTTTCTGACTTCCGGATTTCAAACAGGTTGCCATTGAGCGGAATTTTCTGGTTATTAAAATGGTAGCAGGGAAGTAACAGCTCATTCCGGGCACTGATGACAACGGTTGATGAAACCGCCTTACAGACCGGGTCCTTGATCTGATTCCCGCCCTGTCGTCGCAGATCGATAAATGCCGGGTTCAGGTAAACACCCGCCTGCCCGCTGTATGTTTCTAACCGGTCCAACACATCCGGAGTCAGCTGATCGCCGCGATCACCATAGCTGAACAGCGGATTGATGATCAGTACCACCCCGTGTTCTCTGGCCAGTTCAATCATCGTATCCAGATGATCAATGTTGTCATTCCGGACCGTGAAATGAAGGTCTGGAAACTCACCCAGAGACCGTGCCAGTTTCAACGATTCAAAGACCTTGTCATAACAGGCCACTCCACGGTGCTTGTCATGTTCTTCTTTTACCGGACTGTCGAGTGAAAAATGCAGCAGGTCAATCAACCCGACCAGGGATTCTGCTTTTTTCGGATATAACAGACCGTTGGTGGTGATGGTGGTCAGAAATCCATTTAATTTGGCCATGCGGAGCAACTCATCAATCTTAGGGTGGAGCAATGGTTCACCACCGGTGAAATCGATAACCTTAACTCCAAGTCGCTTCAGATCTTTCAGATTGACTTCTGCGTCTTCAAGACGGATGAAGGGACTTTTAAAATCTTCCCAGATGTTGCAAAAATCGCAACTGGCGTTGCAACGGTTGGTTACATAATAATTTGCCAAAACCGGTTTCATCCGTATCGCCTGCCTTTCCACACCACCACCGGATTGATCAACCGGTTAACGAGTAACAAAAATAGAGGAACCACCCAGATGAGTTCAAACAGAATCAAAGTTGGTAAGGGTGTGCGATGACCTGTCTGCCGGCCAAAAGCCTGAACAATCAGCAGGTCACCTGTCAATTTGAAAAGAAACGCGGTCATGGCCATCCAACCCGATCCGCTCAGCAGACCCCAGACAAACAGAAACCAGACCAGTGAAAATACAGACATCGAAAATAGAACAAACGGGGTCAGACCCATGGGAGAACCAAACCAGCGACGGCGTTGGCGAAGCCAGGTGGTCAGAGTCGGCTCTGCAGGTGTTTGTGCCAGTGACCCGGGGCCCAGACGATATTTGATTACGAAACCAAGGCTGGCCAGCCGCTGATAGATGGCGTGATCTTCGCGGGGAGAACCTTCGACTGACTCAAAGCCGCCTGCCGATGCGATGGAACTGGCCCGGAATGCCATGGAGTTCCCTGTAGCCGACAAAGGATGACCATGGCGGTGCATGCCAACTGCCACTGCCATTAATAGCGTGGTTTCCAGTGTCTGTAACGAACCTGCAAAACCGCTTCGGTCTGCAAGGGTTACACCACAGACCAGATCGGTTTTGTCATCTGTAAAGGAAACCAGATTCGCCAACCAGCCGGTCGGAAGCCTCATGTCGGCATCAGTGGTGATCAGCCAGGAATAGCGGGCCATCTGCCTGCCCGTCTCCAGGGCGGCGGGCTTTCCTTCTCCAGCGGATCGGATGATTCTGATTGGAATACCTGGAATGATAGTGTTGGTGATGAGAGCGACGGATTGGTCGGTGGAGCCATCATCCACAAAAATCACCTCTACCGGGCAGTCGGGAAGTTTTTGTTCAGTCAAACTGGCCAGGACGAGATGAAGGCGTTTATCTTCATTCCGGAAAGGAATGATCAAGGAAAATCCGTCGGGTGGGGTGGTGGCTGGTTTGTCTTCCTTTTTTAAAGCGGATGCCAGTTTCAGGCCAATCCAGAGGTACGCCAGCCCCAGTGAAAAAACCAAAAGTATCATGTCCATTTTCCAATGGAAAAGTGGTGTTCATGACAAATCCGGGTAATAACCTCTACGGATTGAATTAGCCGGTCGGTTTGATGGTCTTTGTCGTGGAGGACGATTATCATCCCCGGTTTCAGCCATTGACTGCTGAGTTTCTGCAGTTGCTCCGGCTGAAAAGAAGGAACCCAGTCACCGGCGAGGAATCCCCAATACAATGGTTTCCAGCCTGCTTCTCTGAGTAATGTGTGCAGCCCGGGCCGCCACGAACCATAGGGAGAACGAAACCACGGACGAAATAGGGGATATCTGGTCAGCGGAGACTGACGGCATTGATCAATTTCCGCGATCAGCTCATCCAGTGTCAGCTGGTTATACCGGCAGTGTGAGTAGCCATGCAACCCGATGGCCGAACCAGCCGGAATTTCGGGAAGCTGCTGCAGTCTATCTTTTTTATCCGCACTGAAAAAGTGCAAAGCCGGGGTGTTTGTTTCCGCCAGGAAATCCATCAGACGGTTGATGTGCAGGGAAGGGCCATCGTCGATGGTCAGCCAGATGGTGTTGGCCTTTGTCTGGCCCGGAATGCAGAAACCGGGCACCTTCCACTGATTCAGCCAGATGGTAAGCGGATTCGAGATGATCACCAGTTGCGGCCTTTCCAGGAAAACCTTTTCCTGAGGCCAGCGAGTCCGGTCAGAACCATGTAGGTGGTCTGAAGCCATTCGGACCAGATGGGTGTTGTCCAATGAATGGGTTTTGAAAGGAAAAGCCGGTTAGCTGTCAGAAGAAATCCCAGATCGGCCAGGGTTTTTATCTGAAGCAGAAGGAAAAGCCATCCGTTCAGGGTAACCAAAGACCATATAAATCCAGTTAGAAAAATGGCGTGAATGAACCAGAAAGAAGCGAGGAAAAGCCGATAAGGTAAGGACGTGTAGTCGGTTGATTTGCTCGCCCATCTCAGCCGCTGATGAATCCATTCACCAGTGGACCCAGGCGGGTCGGTGGTAACGACAGCCTCCCGGGAAAGACAGTAGGCAACCGACCCTGGTTGGTTCCGGTGAAGCCGGTGCATCAGCATTTCATCATCTCCGCTGATAACTGCCTGATCTGACCCATAGCCACCCGACTCAAAAAATCCTTTTCTGGAAAGCAGCATGTTTGCCCCGTTGATCAGAGTCGGGCGGTTAAATCCGATGGATCCTGCTGCTACCAGCATCAGGCCGGCGAATTCGGCATGAAGCCACTTGAAAAACCATTGATCCGGTTGGTTAAACTCCACAGGTCCGCCCACAAGTCGGGTTTCCGGGTTGAGCTTTGAACACATGTGTTCAAGCCAGTTGGCCGGTACACGTGTATCGCCATCTGTCAGCGCTATCCAGTCGGTAAGGGCCACTTCCAATCCAATTCGGACTGCGCGTTTTTTGGGGCTGCGTATGGTATTGAATTGTGGAAATTGTGAGCAGGGAACGCAGATCAGCACCGGTATGGTGGTTTTAAGGTCAGTAACGATTCGTACGGTCTCATCGTTGGACTCATCATCAACCACCACGATCTGTCTGATAAAGGCTGGATTGGAGCCTGACCAGATGGATTCCAGACACGAACGGATGGATTTTTCCTCATTCCTGACCGGAATGATGACGGTGATTGCGGGGGACTGATCGTGATGAACGGATTTCTGTCGCCTGAGCCTCACCAGGCCAAGGGAGAACCAACCCAGCAGAATGAGATAAACCAGTAATGCGGCCGTCACCAGCCAGATCATGATGGAATGCGGGGTCCGTTTTGAGTGGTTTTTCTGGCTGGATGCCGTTTTTCGGGAATTCGGAAAAACCTGAATTGCCGGGACACTGGTTCAAACTTGATTTCACTGGCAAGAATGATTCCCATTCCGAACAGAGAAGGAACCAGCCGGTTGATGATAAAGAGCAGTAAGGCCGAGAAAAAGGCGACTTCGAGGCTGATTCCAAACTGACCGAAGAAATAGATGGAGGATAATTCCCTGATACCAAGATCACCAATGGTCAGGCCGGAAAGAATGGTTCGGACGACCATCGTGGCCGATGCACCAAGAAATCCGTCCAGAGCTGAAATGGGTTGAAAGGCAAGTACGATCAGATAGAACTGAATGATGAATGTAAAATACTTCAGATGATTGATAATAAACAGGTAAACACAATCTTCAATCCGGATCCTGCGTGAGGTTTCGGTCAGCTGTGCGCGGAAGGACACCGGCAGAAAGGTCCATCCGGAAATCAGACTGGCTGTCCAGTGAGGCCTGAAACTCACCACCAGACTGATCCATGAGAACAGATGAAGCACCACACCAATCCAGAAAAGAATCGTTCCGCCCGAGGCTGTTTCTGGCATTTTCAGACTGATAATGATCAGGGAAAGGGAACCAAAGAAAATCGAGATAACGGTCAGGTAAACTTTCTCGAAAAACTGAAGCAATACCAGACTCAGTTTCGGATACCTTGCCAGATTGATCATTCGACCGGCGTAGTCTCCGAAATGGCTGATGGTCACCGTATCAAGAGCCACACCCGAAAGAACCGAGGAAAAGGTATCGCGCCGGCGAACGGTATGATCGAGAAACCGGACCACATAATCCCATTTCAGCCAGGAGAAGAACAAATTGGGAATGGCCAGGTGAAGAACCACCACCAAAAGGGAAAAATTGGCCTGTGCCGAGGTCTGGAAGAGCAGGTCCCAATCAATATAGGTCAGGATCCAGACCAGAATTCCAATGGTAATTACCTTCAGACTCCAGATCATCCATCGGCTATTCTGGTTTACAAAACGAATAAATCCGGTAAGGCCTGAAGTCAAATGATTATTTCCATCGTGATTTAAAGAAGTGCGAAAATACGGAAATCAGCGGATAAAGGAAAAAAACCAACCCTGTGCTGAGCCATATTCGGATGACAGGTGTCACACTTTTAGTCAGTGTTTGTTCAAGAGAGCGGCAACGACGCATCCAAAGTGCATGAATGGCTGCGTATCCGACCAGAGAAGTCCATCCCAACACGGAAGATCCCAGCACGATCGAGGTAACAATCAGACCCAAAACCACATAAATCCAGGAAAAAACCAGGGGAAGAATCAGTTTCATTGACCAGGGATATCTGATTCCTGCCTGAAAATGTCTGGTCTTTTGTCGTAGTAGTGCTGGCCAGGAGCCGATGGTTCTGGTACTGACCTGATGGTTCTGAAGCATTTGAAGTCGGATTCCAGGCTGGGCAATCAATTTCTGAAACAAGAGATCGTCATCACCGCTTCTGACGGATTGATGAGAGGTCAGGTAATTGGATTGAAAGATGGATTTTCTGAATCCCCAGTTTCGTCCGACTGACATGTATGGGAGTCCGGCTGCAGTCATGGTACGGTAGGTAACGGCTGTAATTAAGGCATCGGCACGCTGAATGGATGTTAAAATTCCTGATCCTGTTTCAGAAACCGGAAGCGAGAATCCAATGATAACATCTGCAGCCGGGAAGACCTGCCTGTACAGGTCCATCCAATCGGACGGAACCACACAATCTGCATCGGTAAACAAAAGGTGCTCATTGGCAGCGGCCTGAATTCCGGTCAGGATTGCAAACTTTTTTGGGGCTTGAACCCACGGGTTCTCAGAAAGGGAAATGACTCTCTTTTTCGCCGGCGTTTTCCATTCCTGAATAAGGGTTCCGGAATGGTCTGTGCACCGGTCCAGGACAAAAAAAATTTCATCAGAAGGGTCTGGTCGCAACGAATTCAGAAGGGCAGGAAGGGCCGCTTCTTCATTATGAACCGCTACAATCACAGTCAGATCGATTTTCATTGACAAATATGACTCATGGGTCTATCTTTATGCCATTCAACCACTCAAACCTGGCCCGTATGGTCAGGTTTTTTTGCTTTTTAGGAGTTTCTCATGTCTGATAGTCCCATCTACCTGACCTTGGAAGGTCGGCAGAAAATTGAAGCAGAACTTTCCGATCTGAAATCGCGCGGACGTCGTGAAATTGCTGCAAGAATTGCCGAAGCCCGGTCACATGGCGATCTGAAAGAGAATGCCGAGTATGATGCGGCCAAGGAAGCACAGGGACATCTTGAGATGCGGATTGCCAAACTGGAAGAAACTCTGTCAAAGTCCAGAATTCTTGACAAATCCAATCTGGATAGTTCAAAAGTGACGGTTCTCAGCCAGGTGAAGGTATTTGACCTGAAAAAGAACAAGGAATTCACTTACACACTGGTTTCACAACAGGAAGCTGATATTACCACCGGAAAAATATCGACCACTTCACCGATTGGAAAGGCCCTTCTGGGTCATGAAGTCGGGCAAACGGTTGAAATCACAGTTCCAGCAGGGAAACTCTCTTTCAAGATACTTGAAATCACCCACTGACCCGGGTATTAATCCCAGGCAAACAACTGCTGAATCCGTTGGCCCTCGATGTCGGATTTGAACAGTTTATTTTCGAGAGCATAATTCTGTTCTTTTCCTGCCTGCACCAGACCTTTAATCTGAAAAACCAATTCTGTATTTGAAATAAACTGCGGATAGCCCAATGATTTTTCGGGCATCTGTATACGGTAACTGGTCAGATTCTGCAAATCAACCACAAACAGGTTATTGATGTTGCTCCCCGAGGCAAATTCACCAACCTTGGCCGTCAGAACGACCAAATCCCCATCTATACTGATATCATAGGTCGCCTCTTCGTCCTTCTGAACGGGAAATTCATCAAAGATCACACGGGTTCGCTTTGTGGTGGTAGAATAACCCATGAGCACGTGGTTGTCGATGTAGAGCAGCTCACCGGTCTTCAGGTTCATTCTGCCTTTGGTACCCTTCACTACCTTGCGGAGAACATTTTTTTCGAGATCATAGTGGAAGATGTAATCGCCATCCTTTTTAAGGTAGGTGTTGTAAAAAAATCCACGACCATCAAAGGCCCAGGCTGGCTGAGAATGACCTCTGATTATGGTATGCTCCTCATTATCGGTAAGGGTATACTCCCGGTTGGACCGGGTGGCAATATCAAAAACACGAACTGTGGTGTTGGGCGTATTAATCAGCCCCGATTCTTCACCAAACAGGATTTTGGTTCCATCCGGCGACCAGGCACAAAGAAAATACGGATCGGCATTTTCGGTGACGGTGATGGTTTCTCCTGACCAGAGATTTTTAATGTAGACCGAGTTTTTCCTGAATTTAAAGGAATAATACAAGGCCCAGTTTCCATCCGGACTGACAACACGAACCGGCGGGGACACATTATAGGTAGATTTCCGGTCTTCGGTGATGTTATACATCAGGTTGTCGCTGATGGAATACAACAGAAGGTCATATTCGGTCGGATACCCGGCAACCACTTCCTGAAGCACCACATAGTTTGAAGACGCCGTGCGTTGTGGATTATGAACTTTTCCTGCAATGATATAGGATTTGTAGGGCAGACTTTGCTGTCCGGTCACCAATCCGGCGATCAGCAGAACCGATGATAAAAGTAAAAACCGTTTTTTCATGACAGGATTCCTGTTTTATTGACAAATAAAAATAACATTCAATATCCAATAATTCTACGAGTCCCGGATAAAATCATCCGAAAGAAGGATGGGTGCTGAAAAGATGAAAAACGGGGTTGGTTGTCAGCTGACCGGCAATCTGATTGGGAAAGGTGCGGCCCACCTGAGCCACAAAGTAGATCCAGGAAATGGAACGTTCCTGTAACTGCCCGTCGGGAAACAGATTTTCCCTGATTCTGGTCAATTGCTGAAACCGGGTTTCATCACGACGGAGTGCTGCTTTCTGAACTTTTTCAAACACCTGTCCGGCCAGGTGCCGGCTGCGGGAGAGGGCCTGATTCCAGGAATCGGCAAGGGTTGGGTCGATCGATTGAATGGAACCGGAGAGATCGCCAAACACAGAATCCAGTTTTGAGTAGAACCACTCTTCATCCGGCAAGGCAGGCTGACCGGAAAGCAAAATTTCTTTCACCCATCCGGCTCCGGCCAGATCGCGTGAAAACGACAACTGGTTTTTTCCCAGGAGGCGTTGAATCGCTGGTTCCAGCACCACACCAGAGGCCCGTGGTATCACCAGCGGAAAGGGAACTCCGGCATGTGCGAACAAACAGGGAAACTGGGCCCAGTAGGTTGTCTCGGCCGGACCGGTGATCACAGCTGCAACCGGAAACAGGGTACTTTGCCACAGCGAACGAAGAATCACACCCGGACTGTACCGTTCTGGTTGGTCACGGCCCTGAAGGATCAGTTCCTCCGGTGAAAGCGTCTCTTCCAATCCGGCCGGATAGAAGACACCATCTCTGAAATCGAGTCGATGCCGGCCGGTGTCAGACTTCCAGAAAAGGTTAACCTGTTTAAATTGTATCTGTTGCTGAAAACCAGCCCCCGTCAAGGTTTCTGTGGATTCTTGGACAAAAACCCCGCTTTTCCGGCTTAGAATCTCTGATTCAAATACGGGAAGCCCCAGCCGTTTACATTCTGGGGTGGATGGATTCAGAACCAGAATTCCCAAAGGAGCCAGCAAATCCCGCATCAATCCGGCGAACGCCTGACCAAATGTGGTTCCGGTCTGGTAATGCTGTGCAATTAAAGCGAGGGTTTCAGGACCGTTGGGAAAACCATTGAGCAGCGCAGTCAATTCCTGCAATTTCTCATTCCAGCTTTCCGGAATAGGGCGGTCACCCGCCGACAGGTACGCCGGACCGGTGGGATCAGTGGTGAATGGCGGTTGCATTGGCTGACGGTAAAGGGCGATTTCTCTGAAATCATGATCCTCAGCTTCTACCCAGAAAACAGGAATAAATTCAAATTCCGGATGGGATTCAGTCAATTGATCGGCCCACTTTTTGGCTGACAGTGTTTTCAGAAGGGTCAGAAGGGGACCACCAAAAAAACCTGCCTGCTGACCAGTGGCGATGACCAGACTGTTTGGTTTCCTGAGCGCCAGGATGGACCGTGTGACTTGTTCGGTGACCTGGTTTCCATACTGATGAAGCAGTTCATCTGCCATCCGGTTCCGTATGGAGGAATCAAAGGCTTCTAACTGTCGGAACAGTCGGGTAACCTGATCTGGTTGGCGGTAATCGGCAGGAAACAAACTTGTGGCCGTCGGCGCGCCTTGCAGATAGTGGTGGTAGAATGAAGTTGGTGAAAACCAGTCTGCTAAAGGAGTCATGAAAGGAAATAGGATCGTTCAGATGCGGTTAACCGGCGGCAATCACCGGGTTGAAGAGAATCCAGTTGAACAGGACCGATCCTGATACGGATAAGACGAAGGGTGGGAAAACCCACTGCTGCTGTCATCCGACGGACCTGACGGTTTTTTCCTTCGGTCAGAATCAGGCGGATCCATGAATCGGGAACTGTTTTTCGGTAACGGACGGGTGGCTGACGGGGCCATAGCCAGTCTGGAGAGGGAATGGATTCTGCAAAGGATGGCCGGGTTTTCCAGTCGGAAAGTTGAATCCCCTTGCGGAAGGCATCGAGGGAAGCCGGATCGGGAATGCCTTCCACCTGAGCAAGATATTCACGTTCATGGGCATAATCGGGATGTAACAGCCTGTGAACAAAGGATCGGTGACTGGCAATAAGAAGTAAACCTTCCGAATCCATGTCCAACCTTCCGATGGGGTAATGAGTCACAGGAAACCGGTGATTCAGATCGGCAAGGGTGGGTCTGCCGGCTGTATCAGAAAATTGAGAGAGCATTCCGAATGGTTTACAAACGGCCCATATATCGGGTTGATTCACAAAAACACCCAGCGACAAATAATCACGCTTGCAATGATTCCGGCAAGATCGGCCAGCAAACCTGCTGGAATGGAATGACGAAATTTCCGGATGCCCACACTGCCGAAATAGACGGTGATCACATAAAAGGTGGTTTCAGTTGAACCCATGATGGTAGCCGCCATTTTCGCAATGAGACTATCTGGACCGTGGGTGGTGACCAGGTCGGTGACAATGGCCAGAGATCCACTTCCTGAAAGCGGTCTCAGCAAGGCAAGAGGCAGCAATTCTTCGGGAAATCCCACTGCTGCCAGCGCTGGTGACAGTAAGCTGGTCATCCAATCCAATGCGCCTGATGCCCTGAACATGCCTACGGCCACAAGCATCAATACCAGAAAAGGAATGATTCTTAAGGCAACCTGAAAGCCCTCCTTCGCACCTTCAACTGCCTCTTCATACACCGGAATCCGTTTGATTATTGCATACAGGGGAATCCCGGCGATCATGACCGGAATGGCCCATTCGGACAGGGACTTCAGAAAATCAGTCATGCTGCGACTCCCTGTTGAATCGTCCAAGAACCTTCACAGCCACAATGGCTGTCAGAGTCGAAGCCGTGGTGGCCAGCAGGGCAGTGATGATAATGTCGGTTGGGCTGGTGGAACCCGCTGCGATCAGGATAGCAATCACGCTGGCGGGTATGAGTTGAACACTGCTGGTGTTCAATGCAAGGAACATGACCATGGCATCGGTTACCCGGTCTTTCACTTTATTGAGTTTCTGCAATTCTTCCATGGCCTTCAGTCCGAGCGGTGTCGCGGCGTTGTTCAGCCCCAGCATGTTGGCTGACAGGTTCATCACCACCGATCCGAGAGCAGGATGGTCGCCGGGGACGCCCGGGAAGAGTTTTTTAAGCACAGGAAATATCAGTTTGGAAATCAGGTTTATCAGACCTGCCTTTTCTCCGACCCGCATGATACCCAGCCACAAAGCCATGATTCCCACCAGACCGATGGAAATATCCACTCCGGTTTTGGCATACTCAATGGCAGCCTGGGTGATCTCGGCCATCTTCCCGTTGATGGCAGCAAAGACCAGAGAAATGAGGATCAGTCCGATCCATATATAATTAATCACGCCCATTTATTCTGTCCAGTATTTTTCTGCGAGAGAGAACAGGTTGCTGTCGCTGGCTTGAAGCCAGTGAATGTTGGTTTCACGCCGGAACCATGTCATTTGCCGTTTGGCATACCGGCGGGTCTGAATGACAATCTGCTCACCAACCGATGATTGGCTGGTTTTCCCCTCAAAATACTCTCTCCATTCGGAATATCCCACTGTCCGCAGACAATTGGAGGTCCAGTCGAAACCAAGTGACCGCAGGTGCCTGACTTCCTCTTCCAGTCCCGAACGGATCATGGACTCCACTCTTTTCCGGATGGAGGCCTCCAATTCCGGTTTTGGCAGATGGAGACCAATGGATTTGTAAGGGAATGGAAAGGGAGATGGAGGATCCTGTCGCTGCCACCAGCTGATGGGTTTGCCGGTGAAGGTGAGAACTTCGAGTGCTCTGATGAGCCGCTGGGTTTTCGTCGGATCCATCCGTTGAGCCGATTCAGGATCTGCTTGCTGAAGTTCGGCGAACAAGGCATCTTTTCCTTCGGCGTGTAAGCGGTTTTCGAGTCGAAGCCGGGTTTCCTGATCGGCAGGAATGTCTGCAATTCCATGTACGACGGCCGAATAGTACAAGCCGCTTCCACCTGCGGCAATGACAGGGACTCCTTCTGCCCGTAGCGATTTGATTCTCTCGCGTACCTGCTGGAAGCAATCGAAAGCATTCCAGGAACCTGCCGGATCCAGCTCACCCGTGAAGTGATGCGGAACTCTGCTCAGATCCTCTTCTGAAGGCTGAGCCGTTCCGATGGACATGTGACGGTAAATCTGCCGGGAATCCAGTGATAAAATATGAGCCTGATGACGGATTGCCAGGCTGAGGGCAAGGGAAGATTTACCGGTTGCAGTCGGACCAACAATAAACAGGACCGGAAGCACAGGGGCCCTCACTGGCCAGATCGGATGTTGGAAATCAGTTCGTAAAAACGCCGGAGGGGAAATCCGACCACATTGTAATAGTCTCCCCGGATTCCCATGATAAACGTGGCTGCCATGGGATCCTGAATGCCATAGGCACCAGCCTTGTCGAGCGGTGACCCGGTTTGAAGGTAGGCGTTGATCTCATCATCCCCAAGGTGCCTGAACCGGACATCGGTCTGTTCGACGGCCACATGAAGGGTTTCCTGACCAGGAACTGCAATGGCGAGACCGGTATAAACCTGATGCTGATGGTCGCTGAGTTTCCTGAGCATCCGGATTGCCTCATCGGCTGAACCGGGTTTTCCAACCGATTTCCCATGCCAGGCAACAACTGTATCGGCCCCGATAATGTAGGAGCCGGGAAAATCGGGTCTGATTGCGTTGACCTTATCGGCTGCAAGCTGCTGTGCAAGCAGGGGTGGGTCCGAGGGGAGACCAGCATGCGTTTCATCGATGGATTGAACCTGTACGGTAAACCGGATTCCCAACGCTTTTAACAGATCCTGACGGCGGGGGGAGGTGCTGGCAAGGATGACGGAATGACCATTCAGCCATTCAATTACCGGTAAAAGGACCTCAGTCATGACAAATGGACTTTCCAGTTTAATCTCGGATGGTTGCTTTAACAAAAAGGCGTGAAAATAAGGCAATGGGAATCAGGAGGAAACCCAAAATCAGAAGGGTGACCGGAACCCAATGTCCCCACTGCATAAAAAGGGACTGACCACTTGAAAGGCCTGCTGTTTCAATGAGAATGTCGTCGGTCCAGAATTCCGATTTCCGGATCACTTTTCCGTGCGGATCGATAAAACCCGAAATTCCGTTATTGGCACTGCGGATCACCCACCGGCGGTTTTCGATGGCACGGAGCCGGGAAAATTCGAAATGCTGTGAATAACCCGATGTGTGACCCCACCAGCCGTCATTGGTTATGACGGCCAGAACAGTGGCTCCCCTTAAGGTGAACTCCCTGATCAGATGAGGAAAAGCCGATTCGTAACAGATGGCGAGCGGGAACCGGATTGAATCCTGTCCTGAAAGCGCAAAAACCACGGTATCCTGTCCTTTACCCCATCCGCCAAGTCCGGCCAGATTGAAACGAAGGTCCTTCATAAAGGGGACCGAATCGACCCAGGGAACCCGCTCTGCGAAGGGAACCAGCATCATCTTGCCATAGGGAATCTGGGAGCGACCCGAATCGATCAGGGTTGCTGCATTGTAATGCAGATAGTACCGGTTCTGGATTCGGCTGTACCGCGCACTTGGGGGAGCCAGTGTTGAATCATCAAAATATGTTACATGCGGATACCCGGTCGCCACCTGAATGCCGGTCTGGGCAGACAGTAATCGGATATCATCGAGGGCAAACCGTCCGCGATCGGCCAGCAGATAAAAGGAAACGGCGGTTTCAGGCCAGATGGCAAGCTGTATCAATGAATCGGTTTCAGCAGCCTTCCGGGTCATTCCGGTTAGCTGAACGAGATTCTGATATTCGTTGTCGCCATCCCATTTGGCCCAAGGATCCACATTGGGCTGAATAACGGCAGCACGGACCGATCCATCCTCCTGAACCGGTTGAAGGGAGAGAAGCCATCCTCCCGCCATGATGAACAGAAAGCCCGCCAGGCCGGTCATCAGATAAGATCTGGACCAGTTGCCAGTTTTCTGATGCGATTGACCAGATTCCCACAACCACCAGGATGACAGAAAGACAAAAAATGAAACGAGCCACACTCCGCCAGCCGATGCCCACTCCAGAACCCAGGAAAACAAAAACTGGCTGTGACCCAGGAGCATCCAGGGGAAGGCAAGCTCCCATAAACTGAGCAGATACTCGAATCCGATCCAGAGGCAACCCAGATAAAAAAGTTGATATCGACGGGAAACCCATTGATGGGTCAGCAGCCAGATCAGGACCGGGAACAGCATAAAAACCGGATTGACCAGAATGGCCAGCACCCCACCTGCAAAGGTTGAAAAGCAAATCCAGTACAACGTAAGTGAATGAGCCAGAAGCAAATAGAGGTAAAACTCTCCTGTTTTTCTCAGGTGGGATTTGTGTCCGGTGAGAATGGCAAAAACCGGGAGAAGCAGTCCGGGGGCCAGAAAAGACAGGTTGAATGGCGGATAGCTGAGCACCCAGCAAAGGGCCCCAACGATCATCAGTTTCCAGGTTGGCTCTTCAGGGCCTGGGAACAGAATAGAGTGGATCCGGCTGATCATGATCATCGTCCTGTCTGAGGTGACGGGTGAGGCCTTCCACCAGCAGAACCATTTCACCTTTCAGAGATTGACCGGAAAGGGAGGTTTTCAGGGACTGAAGGTCACCACGGTAAATGGTTTCAAATTTCTTGGTCAGTTCACGTGTGAGGACGGCCTGACGGTTGCCATAAATTTCAAGACAATCTTCGATCAGGGAGTGGATACGGAAAGGAGACTCGTAAAAAACCAGCGTTCCCTGTATGGTTGAAAGGGACTGCAGTCTGGATCTGCGTCCTTTTTTCTGCGGAAGGAATCCCACAAAATAAAACTGATCGCATGCCAGGCCCGATGACACAAGCGCCGTCAGAAGCGCACTTGCACCGGGTATGGCTTCAACCCGGATGGAATTCCGGATGGCTTCCCGGACGAGGAAATAACCAGGGTCCGATATCAGGGGTGTGCCGGCATCTGAAATCAGTGCAACTGAATCGCCCGCCTGCAGACGGGTCAGAACCGAAGCTGTCCGGTTCCGCTCATTGTGGTCATGAAGACTGATGACCGCTGTGGCTATCTGGTAATGAGAGAGGAGGATTCCCGAATTCCTTGTGTCTTCGGCAGCAATCAGGGAAACGGATTTTAAAACCGACACCGCACGAAATGTCATGTCCTCCAGATTACCAATGGGAGTTGAAACCAGATAAAGGGTGCCGGGTTCAGCGGTCATCAGAAGGCCTGGTACCAATCACGGGGGTAGAGAAAATCGGTACCGACTGAACGGGTAGTCAGTTTCGGAATCAGGGGAAGCCGGCGTTTGTATTGCGAACGGATCATCATTCCTCTGATTTTCCGGACCAGTGGCAGCGGATATCCTGCCTGGGCAATTTCATCATCCTGAAGACGCAGATCCACCATTCTGTATAAGATCTGATCTGCATCGTCGTACGAAAATCCCATTTCCTGTTCATCGGTCTGACCGGTCCACAAATCGGCGGAGGGTTTTTTCTTAATCACAGGCTGGGGAACACCTAAAAATTCCGATAGCTCTCTGATCTGTGTTTTGTACAAATCACCAACCGGATTAACCGCCGAGGCCATGTCTCCGTACCAGGTGCCGTAACCAAGCATCAGTTCGGTTTTGTTCGAGGTCCCCAGAACCAGCCTGGAATCACGTTGGGAGCGGTCAAACAAAACAATCATCCGCATCCGGGCCATGACATTTCCGCGCCGGTTCTGATTCGTTTCACCACTCAATGAGAAAAGTCCCTCACAGGCTTCCGTTATAGAAACTGTTTCGAGCTGGAAACCAAAGGTATCTGCCACGAGCTGAGCATCGGCCAGTGAATCGGGAGAGGATGTCTGATAGGGCATTCTGACGCCCAGTACATTTTCCGGACCGAGGGCTTTTACAGCCAGGGCGGCCACCAGAGCAGAATCAATTCCGCCAGAAAGACCAAGAACCACTTTGCTGAATCCGGGTTCCCGGACTGATTTTCTGATAAACATGACCAGACCAGCGGTGATTTCGGGGTAATGAAGTGATAAGCTAAGCATGACTTCAAAGATACATGTTCCATCCGGCGAATTTAAAAGCAGAATATGAACAGAATAATAACATAACTTATGTAAAGTAATGAATTGTTTTCAAATCGTATCCGGGGAGCGGATATTTGCACGCATGATGAAAAAAGTGGTCCGGATTGCAGGAACCGGCAGTTATTTACCTGAGCGGGTGGTGCCGAATGAGGCCTTTTTAAATCACCGGTTTTTTCAGCCGGATGGAACGCCTGTGACCGATGATTCAGAAACCATTATCCGCAAATTCTCAAAAATCACAGGGATCAGGGAACGCCGGTGGATCGAACCACAGCACGTAACTTCCGATCTGGGCTTCTTTGCAGCAAAACGTGCTTTGGAATCCGTTGGCGCCGATCCGGAATCGGTTGATATCATCATTTGTGCCCAGAACTTTGGGGACATTGCAGAGGGCACCAACCGCGGCGACCTGATTCCATCAGTGGCTTCCCGTATTAAGCAAAAACTGGGGATCAGAAATCCGTTCTGTGTGGCCTGGGATATCAACTTTGGTTGCCCTGCCTGGATCCTCGGACTTATTCAGGCCCGAAACTGGTTACTGACCGAAGGTGGAACCAGGGCCCTCGTTATCGGGGTGGAAACCTTGTCCCGGGTATCAGATCCGCATGACCGCGACGTCATGATTTTTGCCGATGGTGCAGGGGCCGTTCTTCTTGAGTCGGGTGATGAATCCGGTTCATCCGGGTTAATGAACCATCTGACCCGGACCGATACAGAAATTCACAATCGTTTGCTGAAGATGGGCCGTTCATACGGACCTGATGAACCTTCCGAGAATCTGTATGTAAAGATGGATGGACATCGTTTATATGAATATGCCATCGAAACAGTTCCCGAATCGTTAGCCGCATTGCTCCGTAAGGCAAACCTTCAGCCATCGGACATCAGGATGCTTCTGATTCACCAGGCCAATACCAAAATGCTGGAATCGATCACCCGCCGGTTATTCAGACAGTTCGGAGATGAAACCTGGCCCGATGACTTTCTCCCGCTGATTGTCTCATGGATGGGGAACAATGCGGTTGCATCGGTTCCCGTTTTGCTCGATCGTATTCTTCGTGGTGAAGAACCGGGTTACTCGCTGAAAAAAGGGGATAAGATTCTGCTGGCGGCGGTGGGTTCGGGGATGAGCGTTTCTGCCATGATTGCAGAGTTGTAATCAGTCCAATAAATTTCCTCCGTTTCCATACATCGTCTTCGGAAACGGCATCCACGCGAAATCCGTAATTAAAAGAAAAAGGGCATGACTGGTTTTTCGGAACCCTCATGCCCTTCAGCAACGATAAAAAACGGTACCTTATTCCTCTTTCACAGAAGCCATTCCGGCACGGAACGCCTCTTCATTCAGCGGAATCAGGTCATGTTTGTCTTTCAGTGCCTGACGGAGTGCCGTCAGAAATGATTCGGGCGGGAAAAGGTTGGTTGCAGCCTGAAGCGCTCCCAGAGCCACGACATTTTTCACCATCACTTTCCCGAGTTTTTTGGCAAGATCACTCAAAGGAACCAGTACCACCCGCACGTTTCTTTCAAGCGTGGGAATGGTATGAATGACCGTGCTGTCGCCAACGATGATTCCGCCTTCCTTCACCTTCGGACCAAATTTATCCATGCTGGGCTGATTAAAGGCCAGCAGGATATTCGGATGAGGAGCAGAAGGTGACAATACTTCCATCTCAGCAATGTGCACATCGGCATAACTGGTTCCGCCGCGGCTTTCAGGACCGTAACTGGGAATATGAGTTGAATCAAATCCCTCGTTGATTGCAGTACGTGTGATCAGCAACGCCGCCGTCTGTGCACCATCGCCTCCTGATCCGGCCAGTTTCAGACTGATATCGAGCGGAGCAACATGAGAAGGAAATCCGTCAGAGAATTTTTTCACTTTTTCATTTGAGGCTCCCGCCAGGTGGCGAAGGGTATCTGCCTTGAAAACCGGTTTATCAAACTGGAACGTATTGGCAGGTTCCACATCCTTTTTTACTCCGAGAGGAAACCAGGTGATCATGGTGGATTTCACCCATTCCTGAGCATCAGTCGGGGTCATGTGAAGGTGAGTGGGACATTCGGCCAGAACTTCCACGAATGAAAAACCTTTGTTTTCCATCTGAAGGGTAAGGCCCTTTTTGATGGCCTTTTTGGCACGGTTTCTTTGCTTTGAATCAAATAGAGCAACCCGTTCGACATAGATGGGAGCATCTATCTGGGCGATCATTTCAGCCATTCTGAGCGGACTGCCCATGAACTGATTCCGTCCGTACGGAGAGGTCATGGTTTTCATTCCGGGAAGGGTGGTGGGAGCCATCTGACCACCGGTCATCCCGTAAATGGCATTGTTCACGAAAATGACTGTGATTGGCAGCCCAAGCTGGGCGGCGTGGATAATTTCTGCCAATCCGATCGATGCCAGATCGCCATCACCCTGATAGCTGATCACAATGGATTCCGGATTTGCCATTTTGTGACCGAGAGCCACAGCCGGTGCACGACCATGGGCAGCCTGTGAGTTTCCTACATCGAGGTAATAATAGAGAAAAACCGAACATCCTACCGGGGAAATGGCAATGGTCCGGTCCTGAATGCCAAGTTCATCAATGCTCTCTGCAAGGAATTTATGAGCAAGTCCATGTCCGCAACCCGGACAGTAATGAGTGGAATGCCCTTTTAATCCCTCGCCATGAGCATGGCGTTCGAAAGTACTGTAAAAAACGCTCATACTCCCACTCCTTCCAGTTCAAGGACTTTGGTGATGATTTCCGAGGATTGTGGTAAGATGCCACCGAACCGTCTTACATGGTCGATCGGCGGGAGCGGCCACACACCAGCTTTATTTAATTGAAGTCTGATTTCATCTTCCAACTGACCGTTCGATGCCTCAACCACCACCAGTTGTCTGAGTTGTGGCATTCTTTTTAACAATCCGGCCGAAGGGAATGGCCACAAGGTTAACGGACGGAACAAGCCGGCAGCGATTCCCCGGTGTCTGAGTTCCTGAACGGCTCCCTTGGCCATCTGAGCAGGTGTATTAACAGCCACAATGAGGATTTCCGCGTCGTCACAGAAGAATTCATCATACCGTTGTTCCGATTGAATCATCCGGTCATACTTTTCATTCAGGCGGATGTTACGTGCTTCCAAATCACTTTCGGTGATGTCGATGGACGCAATCAGATTGCCGCGGTGCATGGCGTCACCCGAAACGGCCCAGGCAGGCAGCCCTGGTTGAATGAAATGATCGGGAAGGGTGACTTTTCCGGTGATCTGGCCCAGATATCCATCGGCCACCAGAATAACCGGGTGACGATATTTAAAGGTCAGTTCGAAGGAAAGCATGGTGAAGTCGAGCATTTCCTGCGGAGTGGCGGGAGCCAGTACAATGGCGTGGGTATTGCCATGACCCAGACCCCGGCAAACCAGTTTGATGTCACTTTGTTCGGGGGCAATGTTTCCGAGACCAGGACCACCTCTCATGATGTTGACAACCACACCGGGAACTTCGGCCCCGATCATGTAGGAAATCCCCTCGAGCATGAGAGAAAATCCAGGTGAGGATGTGAAGGTCATGCAGGGAAGTCCGGCACCACCAGTTCCGTACATCATATTAATGGTGGCCACTTCACTGACGGCCTGAATGAAAATCCCATTCAGTTTAGGGAGAAGTTTGGCCATCAGTTCAGCTCCTTCGGTGGAAGGGGTGATCGGATACCCGTAAAAATGGCGGCATCCTGCCAGAATGGCTCCGATCGAGGAGGCATAGGTTCCCTTAATCAGAAGGGGCAGGCCCGGATCCATCGGCAACCGTTTTCCGGGAAGGTCGGTTGCGTCGGGACGGGTCTTTTTCACACCGTCAAAGGTATCCTTACCAACCACCGAATAATCTTCCACATCTTCCATGTGAAGTCCGTAAGGTTCAGGGCATGCTACCACGCAGAGACCGCAGTGGGAGCAGGCTTCCAGATTCATAATGATGGGTGTAAGGCCAGTGAGTGGGTTGATGTCATGGCCCATTTCGATGCAATGATGGGGGCAGGCGTCAATACACCGGCCGCATCCCTTGCAATAGGCAGGGTCGACGACCGGTTCCAGGTGGTCACGGTTCGTTGCCATGGTTCCTCCGGTTAGTTTTCATAACCGAAATTACGGAAGCCCGCCGGCACATAACAGTCCACAAGGGTAAGATTAATCGGATTATAATCTCGTCTGGTCGTTATTTAAAGGTATGAAAATGAAGTACTTAAGCATGATTTCCCGATCAGTTCTGTGGTACCGGTTCCAATTGATAATTGCTCCTTACTTTCTAAAGTGAGTGGGCACAGATGGTTTTGCATTGTGAAATCCTCTTGCAGATCAGGACTGCCAGATCGGGTGATTCAGGATCGTTTTTCGAAATCTCCAAGGCCGTTTCCTATCTTTGCCTCGCTTATTTAACCAGAACAGGTGTTTTATGTCCTCTCAATTAAATAAATACAGCAGCGAGCTTACCCAGAAAACCAGTCAGGTCGGATCCCGGGCCATGTTGTATGGTATCGGCCTTACCGATGCTGATATGAACAAACCTCAGGTTGGGATTGCCAGCATGGGTTGGGACGGAAATCCGTGCAATATGCACCTGAATGCACTGGCCCAGGAGGTGAAAAAGGGATGCAATGAAGCAGGCGGATTGGGACTGGTGTTTCATACGATCGGAGTATCGGATGGCATTTCCATGGGTACACAGGGGATGAAGGCCAGTCTTCCCAGTCGCGATATAATCGCCGACTCCATCGAAACGGTAATGCGCGCCCAGTGGTATGATGGCTGTATTGCTTTGCCGGGTTGTGATAAGAACATGCCTGGATCGGTGATGGCAATGGCCCGGTTAAACCGACCATCCATCATGGTTTACGGCGGAACCATCCGGGCCGGTAAGCTCGGTGAGCGCAAGCTGGATATTGTATCTGCATTTGAAAGCTACGGAGAGTTTCTTTCCGGAAAAATCACTGAATCCGATATGAATGATGTGTTGAAGCACGCCTGTCCAGGTCAGGGTGCTTGTGGTGGCATGTACACAGCCAACACCATGGCCGCGGCTATCGAAACGCTCGGTATGTCGCTTCCTTACAGCTCGTCTATTCCGGCCAATGCCGTGGAAAAACTGGCTGAATGCCGGGCTGCAGGGAAGGCCATGATGCATTTGTTCGAAAAAGACATTAAGCCACGGGATATCATGACCCGGCAGGCGTTCCTGAATGCCATTTCTGTGACCATTGCCCTTGGTGGTTCAACCAATGCAGTCCTTCATCTTCTGGCCATGGCACATTCGGCTGGAGTGGTGCTTTCGCTGGATGATTTTCAGAATGTGTCCGACAAGGTTCCTTATCTGGCCGATCTGAAACCGTCAGGAAAATATGTGTTCGAGGATTTATACGAAGTCGGCGGCGTACCGGCCGTTCAGAAATTGCTTCTGAAACATGGCATGATCGATGGCTCCTGTCTGACCGTAACGGGTAAAACCCTTGCAGAAAACCTCGAAGGATGCCGCGATCTGGAAGCGGAACAGAAGGTGATCATGCCGGTCAATCAACCTCTGAAGCCATCGGGACACCTTCGTATCCTGTACGGGAATCTCGCTCCCGACGGATCGGTTGCCAAGATCACCGGAAAAGAAGGTTTGGTGTTTTCTGGTCCGGCCCGTGTATTCGATGGTGAAGAAGCCGCTCTCATCGGAATTGAAGAAAAAAAGGTCAAAGCCGGTGATGTGGTTGTGATCCGGTATGAGGGTCCGAAAGGGGGACCTGGAATGCGTGAAATGCTGTCAATCACCGCCGCCATCATGGGAGCCGGACTGGGTAAATCGGTCGCTCTGATCACCGATGGCCGGTTTTCGGGCGGAACGCATGGCTTTGTGGTCGGGCATATCACACCAGAGGCCCAGTTGGGAGGACCGATCGGTCTGCTGAAGGATGGTGACATCATCACCATCAATGCAGAAACCAATACACTGGTGGTTGATCTGACCGAGGCTGAACTGAAATCACGCCGGACCGCCTGGGTTGAACCTCCTTTACGTGTAACCAGCGGTGTGCTGTACAAGTACGCAAAACTGGTTGCGTCTGCCTCGAAGGGCTGCGTGACCGATTTGTAACAATCCGGTTTTCGGCTACTTTTGAATCGTGTCAGCCGGGTTCACCCGGCTGATTTGTTTATAAACCATCATTTCGATTAATATGATTGCTTCAAATCCTGCTGCTTCTATTCTGCTCCTGCTGATCGCCATTCCGAGCCTGTACGCGTTGTTTAAAAATCCGGCTTTTCTGGAAAGAGGGCTCCTTCACCCGTATTCCATTGTTCAGGGTAAGAACCTTCAGGGTCTGGTGACCAGTGCCTTTTTGCACGCCAACTGGGCGCACTTGTTATTTAACCTGATCACTTTCTATTTCTTTGCATTTGCCCTTGAATCCACAGTGGGATCTGGATTTTTTCTGGTCATTTACGTGGTGTCGTGGCTGGTGGGTGATGCGCTGACCATCTGGTTTCACCACCGGGAAAGTGGCTATTACAGTCTGGGTGCTTCGGGTGCCATTTCGGGCGTTCTGTTTTCTTTTATTCTTTTCTATCCCATGGAAGACATCTATTTATTCCTGATTCCGGTCGGTATTCCTGCCTGGATTTTTGCAATCCTTTACACGGGTCTGTCGATTTATGCCAGCCGGCAGGGATATGGTCAGATCAACCATGAGGCTCACCTTGGTGGGGCACTGGGAGGCGTTCTTGCCACGTTGGTGCTGATTCCCGATGTAATTGGTCATTTTCTGTCGCATTTCTGAAGGAGCGTGTCATGAAGTTCTTTTTCTCATTAATGTGCCTTCTCATTTTAACGAGCAAGGCACTTGTTGCACAAACGGACGGAAAGTTTGTTCCGGTCAGAAAAGGGTTCTATGATTCTCTGGAAACCATTGCTGGCGCCTTTCAGAAAAGGGAAGGTGAAAACAGGAGAATCTTCAAAGCCGATTTCTCCGGCATCAGCAAACCTGCGTTTAATGATTTCAAACCCATCTGGCACACAGCTCCCATTTCTCAGGGGATTACTGGAACCTGCTGGTCTTTTGCCACCACCAGTTTTTATGAATCTGAAATTAAACGGATTTCCGGACGTGAGGTTAAGCTGTCAGAACTCTACACGGTTTATTGGGAATACGTTGAAAAGGCCCGCCGGTTTGTGCGGGAACGCGGAAACAGCTTTATCGGAGAAGGAAGTGAAACCAATGCAGTCGCAAGAATTTTTTCCCTGTACGGGGCCATTCCTGCTGAACTGTATGATGGAATGAAAAAAGGTCAGCAGTGCCATGACCACCGTCCGCTGTTCGATGAAATCAAAGCTTTCCTTGAGGGTGTGAAGGCAAGTGCCTCCTGGAATGAAGAGTGGGTGATTTCAACAATCAGATCCATTCTGAATCACCATCTGGGGGAACCACCCACCGTTGTGAAGGAAGGTAATAAATCCTATTCACCGCAGGAGTATCTGAAACAGGTTCTGAGACTGAATCCAGGTGACTATGTGGATTTCATGAGCCTCATGGAAGCGCCCTACTTTACCAAAGCTGAGTATAAAGTGCCTGACAACTGGTGGAGAAGCGCCGATTATCACAACGTTCCGCTGAATGATTTTATGAATCTGATCAATTCCGCACTGGACCAGGGATTTACGCTGGCCATCGGTGGCGATGTGTCCGAGGCTGGTATTGATGGTTTTGATGGAATTGCCATTGTTCCTGAGTTTGACCTGCCGGCCGGATCGATTAATGAATCCGCACGTCAATACCGGTTCCTGAATGGGACCAGCACCGACGACCATGCCCTTCATCTGGTAGGAAAAACTGTAAAAGAGGGTAAGCTCTGGTATCTGATAAAGGATTCGGGTGCCGGATCACGGAATCATAAAGAGGCACCCGGTTATTATTTCTACCGGGAAGACTTTGTAAAGTTAAAAATGCTGAGCTTTACCGTTCATAAGGATGCCGTAAAGCAGATGCTGTCACAATTCAAAAAAGGCTGAGATCATGAATCAACCGGTGATAGATATCCGGCAGGTAAACAAGCGGTTTAAAGATGTTCATGCTGTCAAGGATCTGAACCTGACCATCCAGGCTGGTGAATTTATTGCCTTGCTGGGTCCGAACGGGGCAGGAAAGACCACACTGGTCGAAATGATTGAAGGCATTCAGAAACCCGATTCAGGAAGTATCCTGCTTTTTGGGAAAACCTGGCAAACGGCTGAACAGGAACTGCGTCGCCGGATTGGTCTTTCTTTGCAGGAAACCCGCTTCATCGATAAACTGACCGTTGGGGAAACGCTCGATCTGTTTGCTTCCTTCTTTTCCATCGGATCTGAACGGGTGAAGGAAATTCTTGCACAAATCAGGCTTGAGGAAAAAGTGAAGGCCTATACCGTGAACCTGTCCGGCGGGCAGCGTCAGCGACTGGCCATCGGGCTTGCGCTGATTAATGATCCGGAACTGCTTCTGCTCGATGAACCGACCACGGGCCTCGATCCAACCGCCCGCCGCGAAATCTGGGATCTGCTGATGGAGTTAAAATCGAGGAAGGCCACCATCATACTGACCACCCATTACATGGAAGAAGCCGAGTATCTCTGCGACCGGATTGTCATGATGAATAAAGGTGATATCCTCGCCAGCGGAACTCTGAACCAACTGCTGAATGAGCACGGGGGCGGGGAACTCATCCGGTTCCGGACGGTCACAACCTTTCAGCCGGCCTGGCTACCGGTCGGGGAAAAAGTGTTATCGGTAAACCAGATCGCAGAAACCACCGAATTGGTGACCACTGACACAATGGCAGTTCTTAAAAAGATCATGGAACTGAATGATAATCATCAACTTGGACTGAGTGATCTTGAGTGCAGCAAACGCACACTCGATGATCTGTTTATCTCAATGACCGGGCATCATCTGAGTGAATAAATGCAGCAGCCAGTTGCCAATAGCCAGCAGCCAGTAGCAAGCAGCCAATAGCCAATTGCAAGCAGCCAATAGCCAATTGCCAGTAGCCAATAGCCAATAGCCAATAGCCAATAGCCAATAGCCAATAGCCAATAGCCAGTAGCAAGCAGCCAATAGCCAATAGCCAGTAGCCAGCAGCCAGTAGCCAGTAGCCAATAAAACCATTTAGCAGAAAAATCCAATGAAAATTATATCAAAGTCACTGATCAGTCTGATCAAAGTACAGTTCAGGGAATTTGTCAGAGAACCCGAAATCATTTTCTGGGCGGTGGTCTTTCCGCTGGCGATCGCCTGGGTTCTGGGTGTGGCTTTTACTTCCAAACCTGAACTTTCCCGCACCATTGCCGTGGTTCCCGGTAACTGGGATACCACCTCAGTCCTTGGAACTTACCTGTCCGGGGGTGAGTCGGTTCTGGAGTTCGATTCACCTGTTTCGGGCAAACAGCGGATTCATTTCATTTCCGCAACCGAGGATTCTGCCATTGTGATGCTGAAACGTGGTATCATCACCAGTTATCTGGTGCCCGGCCCCGATGGAAAACCCATTGTTCGGTTTGATCCGGCCTCGACGGATGCCCAGCTTTCGTGGTACATTCTGACCGAAGCCATTTCAGGCAACAGCACACAACTGGCTACCGTCCGCGAACTGACCCTGATCGGAACCCGCTACATTGATTTTCTTGTGCCGGGTCTGATTGCCTTCGGAATCATGAATTCGGCCTTGTGGGGAATCGGATTTGGTCTGATCGAATACCGGATGAAAAAGTTGCTGAGAAGGATGCTGGCCACTCCCATGAAAAAGCATGAATTCATGATTTCACTGATGGCGGCACGTATCGTATTGAGTGTGGTGGAAGTGGTTATTCTGATGGTGTTTGCCTGGCTTTACTTCGACCTGCTGCCCACCGGATCATTACTGGCTTTGGGTCTGTTGTTTCTGGTTGGAAACCTGTCCTTCACAGGAATCGCCATATTGCTTTCCTGCCGCGCCGATAATACCCGGATCGGGGTTGGTTTCATCAATGCTGTTTCGATGCCCATGATGATTCTGTCGGGTATCTTTTTCAGCTATCATAACTTTCCGGAAGCCGTCATTCCGTTCATACAATACCTGCCTCTCACCCTCCTGGCCGATTCGATCAGGGCGGTGTTTAATGAAGGAGCCGGGTTAATCGACTCCATACCAGCCCTGATCATTCTCAGCGCCACCGGGCTGATAACGGCAGCCATAGGACTTCGTCTGTATAAGTGGCATTAACAGATCAGAAGTTCCTTTCCTTCCCCGCCGGAGCGGGGTTAAGGATCTTAGACCTTCTGTAGGCAATTGGCTTATAAAACAGGTTACTTCAATTCGACCAGATCAATGGCCAGAATATTCGGATTGATGGATCTCACCCGTCCGAGGGTTTCTGCATGGGGCTGATCCTGAAGATTCAGCCGTGCAACCGCTGCTTCAGCTTCGGCGAAAACAATGTTTTCCATTTCCAGCACGTTGATGTTCTCGGCACGGATTCCATCCAGAACCGATGCCAGTACTCCCGGACGGTTCAGGTGCCGGACAACCAGTCGCCAGCTCGCGGGTGATTTTTTAGTCAGGTTGACCACATTCGGTACATGACCGGTTTCCCTGAACTCCTTCACGATACGAACGGTTTCGGCTGCAATGGCTTCCTGGGCCTGATTGGTGGAGGCGCCAATGTGGTGGGTTCCGTAGACTTTCGGATGCTTTCCTGCTGCATCGGTAAAGTCGGCCGTGGCTGCTTCCGGTTCGGTTTCAAATACATCAAGTCCGGCACGAAGCCCCTTGGATTCAATGGCGGCAAGCAGAGCACCCTGATTTACCACTTCACCTCTTGATGTGTTGATAAACAAGGCTCCCGGCTTCATGCTGTTGAAAAATCCGGTTGTTAGCAGTCCGCGGGTGTCATTGTTCAGTGCAAGGTGCACACTGATGATATCTGAATGGTCAGCAAGTGCAGTCAGTGATTCACAAAATCCGATTCCCAGTGATTCTGCCTTTTCAGGGGTCAGACTTCTGCTCCAGGCAATGACATGCAATCCGAAAGCTTTGGCGCGGAGAGCCACTTCCTTGCCGATGTTTCCAAGGCCTGCCAGACCGAGTGTTTTGCCAAACAATCCGTCGGCTTTGCTGTATTCCTTTTTATTCCACTTGCCGGCTCTCAGGTCGGCAACGTTTTCAGGGATGCGTCTGTCTAAACTCAGGATAAGTCCCATCGCCAGTTCAGCAACTGCAATGGAGTTTTTTCCCGGACAGTTGGAAACGTAAATGCCTTTTTTACTGGCAGCATTCACATCGATGGTGTTATAACCGGCACCCGCCCGGATGATCAGTTTTAATGATGGAATCTCCATCATCGGAGCGGTGACTTTGGTTGATCGGACAACCAGCACATCTGGTTTGTTTTGGTTCAGAGAGGCAAGCAGGGAATCGTCTTTTGCATCCGGGTCTGAAATAACCGTGCAACCGATGGATTTAAGACCTTCGAGTCCGCTTTTTTCGAATTTGTCGGCAACGAGTACAATCATGGTGGGTCCTTCATGGTTTATGGTCAGCCATAAAGGTCGTAAATAATCAAAACGGGCGGAAGGGTTGCCGGATTAGAAAACGATTGGGAGGAGGGTCAGTGTCCCGTCGGTTTTTTCTCCCCGGCTTCTACCCGGAAAGGTAGTTTATTCTCAGGCATGGGCACCGGGCAGGTGGCGTAAGCCGTAAAAGCACAGGGCGGATTGTAGGATTTGTTGAAGTCCAGGACCATTTGACCGTTTTCAGGTGGATCCATATAAAGGAACCGGCCACCCCCGTAGGTTTCCGGACCATTGGTTTCATCACCAAAAACCAGGAAGTAAGCCCTTCCGGAATCTTCAACTGTGGGAAGAACCGAATAGGTTTTTCCTTCAAAGGTAAAAACGGCCCGTCCGCGTATTTCGGCTTCCGGGTTGTAGGTTTCCAATTGAGTCGGGATTACAATTTTTTCAGGGGCCGCCAGAGGTTCCCACCGGGCAGTGATTTTCCAGGTCTCATTGGTAGGGTAACGGTCTATGCCTTCAAAGGATTTCAGTACCGGTGATTCAGAGTCCCAGGTTCTGAGCGCCAGGTCATTGCCGCGGCGGATGATCATGTGGGTTTTGGTACCAATCCTGATTTTTGTCTGATCGGCTTTTATACCTTCCAGTTCACCCCCCGGAGAAAGCAGAGAAACCACCAGACCCTCTTCGAAATCCACAGAAAAGGTACTGCTATCCACGGTAATGGTACCGAATCCCGGAAAGGTATTTACTCCTTGTTTGAGCCAATCACGTCCGACCAGACTCAGCCATCCATCGGGACGTTTCAGATTTTCAATCCGAGACTGATGCCAGTCCTCAATTGACTGATGATAAGGATCACCTGTGCAGGAATACAGGGTGAAGGCAACGGGAATCAGAAAAAGCCGGTGAAAGGTAGCGGTCATTTAATATCCAATGGTTTAAATATTGAATTTACAATCATTCCAGTCCGAAACAGCAACACAGATTAGCAAAACGTGACCGCCACAACAAGATTTTCATTTTAAAATCAAATTCCGGTTTCCTACTTTTAATCAGTTAATCCCATGACCATCAGACAGTATTACCACGATTCCTACCGGCTTGCCTTTTCGGGCACTGGCCTTACCCAAACCTTGTTCAATGAACAACCAGCCGTGATTTTACCCGAAACCTGGTTTTATCCCACCAGCGGCGGACAGCCGCATGATACGGGTCTGATCAATGATGTGGTGGTAAAAGAAGTGATTGCAACCGGGGATGGCACCATCGTCCATCTGATGGAAGGTCCCGTGCCGGAAGGGGATTTCGAGGCGAGTATAGATGGTAACCGCCGACGGCAATTCAGGCAACAGCACACGGGACAGCATATTCTCTCACGTGCATTTGAATTGGTGGGCGGACTCGAAACCCTTTCCAGCACATTGGGTGAAACCCAGAACACGATTGATCTTCCTCTGGAGGGTTTTTCTGAGAGCATGGCAGCTGATGCTGAAGGGCTGGCCAACCAGATTGTGAATGAAGCAAGAATGGTTGCAGTACATCTGGTCTCTGAGTCAGATCTTTCCAGGTTCGATTTAAGAAAACAACCCACCGTCTATGGCACGATCCGCCTGATTGACATTTCGGGCTTCGATGTGACTCCTTGCGGGGGTACCCATTGCCGGCAAACATCCGAAGTGGGTCCGGTTAAACTGCTCCGTTCCGAAAAAATGAAGTCGGATCGCATCCGGCTTTCGTTTTTATGCGGTGACAGAGCTCTGGCAGATTACCATTCAAAATCCCGGTTGCTGCGTGATCTGTCAGTGATCGTCAGTGCAACGGGTGATGAGTTAACAGAACGGATCAGGCAACTGACCGATTCCGAAAAGGCTCTCAGAAAAGAACTGGGGCAATACAGAAAACGGCTGAACCTGCTGGAAGCAGCTGCTCTTGCTAACGAGTTGCCTGCCCAGGGATTCATTATCCGATCCCTTGATGGAAAATCCCCTGAAGATTTATCGGTCATGGCTTCCTATCTTGCAGAAAAGACCCGATCGGCCGGCTTCCTGTATTCTGTCGGTCGAGGAATCGATGGCATTTTATACACATCGTCGGATAATATCCCGGATATCAGGGAAATATTACCTATTATCAAAGAACAATTCGGATTGCGCGGTGGTGGAAGCCGCTCCGTTGTTCAGTTTTCTATACCCGGTCCTGCTGAACCTTCACAGGTTGAGTTGTTGATCCGGCAATGGTTTAATCAAAGGAATCATCAGTGAGAATTTCGGATATTCTGCAAAAAAAAGGAAAGACCTTTTCATTTGAATTCTTTCCCCCCAAGACTGATGCAGGGGTTGAAACCCTTCTCAGGACAGTTGACAGGCTGAAACCCTTGAATCCGGACTTTGTGTCGGTGACCTATGGGGCAGGTGGCTCTAACCGGCATCGTTCATTTGGCATCGTTGATACCATCCGGAACCAGATCGGGCTCGAAGTCATGGCCCATTTTACCTGTGTGGGGCATACAACCGATGAACTGCAGGACTCCCTGAATGAACTTAAATCTAGAAACATCGATAATATCCTGGCCCTTCGCGGCGATCCGCCCAAAGGAGATTCAGGCTGGGTTCCTCCTCCCAACGGCTACCGGTATGCCAGTGAACTGGTTCGTCATATCCGAATGGGCGGCCATTTCTGTATCGGAGTGGCCGGATATCCTGAAACCCATCCGGAGGCTCTCTCACCGGAAGCCGATATCGAAAATCTGAAACGGAAGGTGGACGAGGGTGGCGATTTTGTCATTACTCAGCTGTTTTTCAATAATGATGAATACTTCCGGTTTGTCGATCGCGCAGCCCGTGCCGGTATCCATTGCCGGATCATTCCCGGTATCATGCCAATCACCAATTTCGGCCAGATCAAAAAGTTTTCCGAAATGTGCGGGGCTGTTATTCCGCCCCGGCTGGTTGAAGCCCTGACCGAAGTGGAATCCGATCCGACCGAAGTGGCCCTGATCGGGTTGGAACATGCCATGATCCAATGCCGCGAACTGATTGCCGGCGGTGCTCCCGGTCTGCATTTCTATACATTGAACAAATCAGCTGCCACCCGGATTATTTTCGAAAATCTGTAATGACAAAGGGTTTTATAAAAAACAGCTTGCGGGTTCTGCCCTTTATTCTGGTTCCTGCCGGATTGTGGCTGTTAACCGTCTGGGTTTTTTCTCAAATTTATCTTCAGCAAAGTGTGATCAATCTGGGTCGGATCGGGAACTGGGCCTCCTTTGTCCTTCGCAATCAGGCCGAATTCAGGCAAGCCGATTCGCCCGACGATCTGGCGGTGATTCCGATTGAAACTAGGCGTTCCCTTAATGCCTACTGCATCAAATTGCCGGTTTCGTTTTATGGATTTTCCGATCAGGACCGTTTTCTTAGAATCCGGTCACCACTGGCAGAAATGCGCGGATTACCCGATCAGGTCTCATGGGATAAAACCGTGCCCGTCGATGGCGACACCATTTCATGGCACATCACCCACACACCCAATGGCCAGACCCTGATCCTGGTCCGAAACAACCTACGCCTTAAAGACCTGCCTGCTGCCGGATTGATCACAGTTCAGGAGATGGGGGAATATGATCAGTTTTTCTGGTGGTTTGTCTGGGTATCGTTCCTGTTTTATGGTCTGATCGCTGCTGCTGTATGGGTTGGGTACCGGCAGACCGCCGGCCGGTTGATCCATCAGATCGGCATGCTGAACCGATCTATTCATTCGCTGGATAGTGGCGGTCAGCGTTACCTCGATCAGTTAAAGAAATCCAGGTTTACTTCTATCAGGGAACTGGCCACCGAAATTGGAAATTATGTTGAACTTCAGGCCCTCTGGTCCGGGGCCATCCGTGAAACCGGGTCTCAGCTCATAGCGGACTCCGATCAGATGGGGGATATTCTTAATAGTCAGAAAAAAGCATTTCAGGATCTGAATCAGTCCATCAATGAGATCACGGCTTCTGCATCACAGATCACACAGAGTACCCAGTCGGTTTCTTCTCTCGCCGGAATCATCGAAAAGCAATCCACCCAAAACCGGAAACAGCTGAATGATGCAAACAGGTCGGTGAAATCCATCACTGACCAGATGGACGAGATTGAAAAGATGTCCTCTCAGTTCAGGCAGCTGCTCGATAAGAACATCGCTGAAATCGAGGCGATTAACCGTATTGCCGACGTTGTGAACCGAATAAACGAAGAATTGAAACTGATTGCATTCAATGCTCAGCTCGAATCGGTTGGATCTGCAAAACAGGTTCAGCGGTTTCAGGTGGTGGCCCGCGAGGTCAGGGAACTGGCAGAGGAAACCGAAAAAACCCTGGCACAGATCAGAAAGCAATTGAATGATATTGTGGACCACACCCGTGAGTCCGGGCTGATGTTTACCCATGTCGGTGATTCGGTTACCCGTGGCACGAAAAGTCTGCACGACCTGGAAAAACTGGTCGGACATCTCACCGATCAGCATCAGCAAACCGTGGGTTCGGTCAGAATGATTACCCGGGCTACTCAGGAACAGTTGCAGGCAGTGGGTCAGATTGCCCGGAACATGGAGGATATCAATCGTGAAGCAGACCGCCTGACCGGTGAGTTGGGGCAGCTTGCCACGCAGGCGGGGAACCTGAAAACCAGTGGACGACGGCTCGAATTCATTATTCAGGGTTATAAACAATGATAAGACTGCTGGCCGCCATCTCAATCCTTCTTCTGTCCGCCTGCGCGTCAGATGACCGTCATACGGTAACTTTCGGCTTCATCCCCGGCTCTGCCATCGAGGAAATTGAACTGACTGCCGATACTCTTTCGGCCCTGATCAGTCAGAAAACAGGTATGGAAGTGAGGCCCTTCGTTGCGCCGGATTATGCCTCTCTGATCGAAGCCATGCGGACCGGGCATGTGGATCTGGCATGGCTGGCTCCCATGAGTTATGTGGATGCTGTAAATGAAGTCGGTGTCACACCCCTGCTGACCTCGGTCCGTCAGGGCAAACCCTATTTCTACTCAGCCATTTTTGTCAGAGATGATTCCGGAATCAGGTCGTTGGAAGATCTGAAGGGAAAAGTTATTGGTTTTGCAGATCCGCTCAGCACGGCCGGTCGTTTGTTTCCCGAAATGGAGCTCAGACTTCGGGGGATTCAGCCGGATACCTGGTTCAGGCAGGTGGTGTTTCTGGGAGGACATGATAAAGTGGTGAATGCTGTTTTTAACCGGACAGTCGATGCCGGTGCATCCTTCTCAAATGATACAACCAATCAGGACAATGCCTGGAAACAATTCCTGAAGGATAAGGACGGTTGGACCCAGATCAGGCCCATCCTGTTCAGCCGGCCGATACCGGGCGATGTGGTCGGTATGGCCACCAACAGTCCGCATCACCAGGAACAAACCATGAAACTGCTCTCACAGGGATTGATGAGAGTGTCTGAAACCGATCAGGGGAAACGTTTGATCAGAAAAATAAACCGGACCGATTCATTTGCACCTGCCGATAACCGGCTTTTTGATAATGTAAAAGAAGCGGCGCGGTTGGTCCTCGGCCACTAAAGGGAGGTTAACCCTTTCAGGTAGCCAACCACCTGAGGCTCATCCCACTGTGCATATCCCAGGTGAAAGGATTTCAGATTTCCTTGTTTATCAATAATATAAGTAGCCGGAATTCCCTGCGATTGAAATGCCGGAGGCAGTTCTTCTGCTGTGTAAACCGGTAAACCGATTCTTACATCATCGAGGAATTTTTTAACAACGGCTGGTTCTTCGGCAGAGACCAGCGCAAAACGCACAGGTGTATCACCCAGCAAGGAATCAAGGCGTTCCAGAGAAGGAATCTCTGTCAGACAAGGACCACACCAGGTCGCCCATACATTCAGTACAATCACTTCACCTTTCCAGTCCATCAGATTGTCATCTCCGCCTTCCACTTCGGTAAGGGTCCAGTCACGCATCACATAGGCATCGATAAAGGGTGAGTTTACTTTCCCCAATTCAGGGGATCCCAGACCAGATTTATAGGGAAGTGACTTCCGGTTATCCTCAGCGGCTTTTTTTTCTGGCTGACAGGCCAATGCCAGTAAACCGACCAAAACAAGCAAAATGGAAAGTGGTTTCATAGAAGATCCGTTTTGTTAAACCGTTAAAAATATAGATTTTAGATAAAATTTAATAACCTGTATGTACCCAAGTCTTTTAACCATTGCGGGTCCGGTTGTCAGTAAGGGGACCCTTCAGCGCCTGTCCATTACGGTGAACCGCGAAACAGGGCTGATTCATTCCGTTCAGATGCCTGATGGCAACGAACATGTCAATTATCCGGATTCCTGTCTGATTTTTGCAGGATTTGGTGATATTCATGTCCACGCAAGGGAAGATGTTTCAGGTAAGCATCTTTATAAGGAAAGTTTCCGGTCTGCAAGTCTGGCTGCCCTGAATGGTGGTGTCACCCATATTGCAGACATGCCCAACAATCCGGTTCCACCCGTCGATGATGCATCCTGGAAAGCAAAACATGCGTTAACTGTGTCCTCCCATATTCCCCTGGTGATTTATGCGGGTATCGGTCCGGCTACGCTGCCTTTATCGGTCAACGTACCATATAAAGCCTTTATGGGTCCCTCGATTGGTGATTTGTTTTTCAAAGATGATGAAACACTGACCCAGACTCTGGCACGATATGCTGGTTTACCCATCAGTTTTCATTGTGAGGATCCGGTTGTTCTGGATCTGAACAGGGAACAATCCACACACGAACGTCGCCGCCCTGCAATGGCCGAGATCAGGGCCACCGATCTTGCACTTGCACTGATCCGCACTTATGGGCTGCGTGGAAAACTTTGTCATTACTCAACCGGTGATGGTCTTCAAAAAATCCTTCGTGCCAAGATGGAAGGGGTCGATGTTACCTGTGAGGTCACTCCCACACACTTGTTCTTCGATCAGTCCATGCTGACACCTGCCAATCACAAATGGCTTCAGATGAATCCGCCCCTCCGGGAAAACCGGGATAAAGACATGCTTCTGGATGCGCTTAAAAACGGAGATATTGACTACCTGGCCACCGATCATGCCCCTCACAGCAGGGAAGAAAAGGAAAAAGGAACCTCAGGGGTTACCCATCTCGATACCTACGGGGCCTTTGTAACCTGGCTCATCAGTGAAAAACAGGTACCGGTTTCCATTATTGAGCAGGTCTGTGCAGTAAACCCGGGTCGTTTTTCTGCACCATTTCTCGATCCTTCCAGAATCGGAGCAGGTCTTGGAGAAATCAAACCCGGTTATATGGCCAATCTGACCGTTCTGAATATGAAAAAGCCGGTAACCATCAAGCAGAACGGCTTAAGAACTCAATGCGGATGGTCTCCTTTCGAAGGATTTACCTTCCCCGGATCGGTTGAAGATACCTGGATCGGCGGATTCCGTCGCTCTGAACTCGACAGCGGACCGTGGCTATGAACCAGTCTTTAACCGATTTCGCCTCAAAAATCTTCGAAGAAAAGTATCGGTTTCTACCAGCTCAATCCCGCCGGATTACCCAACCGGAACTAACCAGCCATCTGGAATCCATTCTTGGGTTCAGTCCGGAGGTGGCGGGCTTCAGCATGGAGGGCCGGCCGGTTCACCGGTTGACCTGGGGAGACGGCCCCATCCGGATCCTCATGTGGAGTCAGATGCATGGGAATGAGCCAACCGCAACGCTTGCTCTTCTCGATTTATGGTCTCTTTTACATCAGTACCCAGATCTGCCTGTCATTCAATCACTCAGATCTTCCGTCACCATCCGGTGCATTCCAATGCTGAATCCCGATGGAGCACAACGTTTTCAGAGACGGAATGCCGCCGGAATCGACCTGAACAGAGATGCAGGTGCACTGGCATCTTCAGAGGCCCGGATTCTCAAATCAGAGAAAGATCAGTTTGATCCGCATTGGGGTTTTAATCTGCATGATCAGAATCCGAGATACACGGTTGGAAATACCGGAAAGGTGGCCAGAATCAGTTTACTGGCTCCGGCCTTTAATCTGAATCGCGATAACAACGAGGTCAGAGACCGGGCTAAATGCCTCATCTCGCGACTGGCAAAGGAACTTGACCGTGTGGCCGGACCCAATCATACCGGAAAGTACGATGACGCCTTCGGCAGCCGTTGTTTTGGTGATAACATGCAAAAGTGGGGAGTTTCCACCATTCTGATCGAATCGGGCGGAGATGAGAATCCCGATAAACCCTTTGTACGGCAGTTAAACCTTCATCTGTTCCTTTGCTCATTGGTTGATATTGCCTCGGGAAACTGGAAGAACGGGTCTCCGGAAGGGTATGAAGCAATTCCGTTTAATGGCCCGTTGCTGGCCGACCTGAAACTGACAGACCTGATGGTTCAATCGGCGGGAAGTCAGACATTTAAAGCCGATCTGGCTATTAACATGGTCCCAATGGAACAGATAAATGGCCATGAGCGCCTGGTGGGTCTGGTTGCAGATATCGGTGCATTGCATCCGCTTTCAGCAAAGGTAGTTGTGAAAGGAACTCCTGGTGTCCTCCGGCCGGGGACATCGGTTCAGTTGACCGGGGATGAGTCGGCCGAAATCCTTAAAAACCACCTCATGAACGGGGCTTCAACGTTTTATTACCCGGAACAGGCTTTTGATAAAGTGGCCGGGTGGGTGTCCGTCGTGCCGGGTACGTTTTGTCCCGTTGGCTCGCGGCATGACCATTCCACCCGCTTTCTGAATCCGGGAGAACGGGCTTCTTTCAGGATCGTGGAAGGGGACCGGCCTGTTCAGATAGTCGTGAATGGATTGATCGTCTGGACTGCAGAAGCAGGTTGGGAACCGGTTCAGGGTTGGTGGCTGCCCGATGGGGTGAAGGGGTTGGAAGTGGAGCTTTAACTGAATTGCCTGATCAGCCTGAAAGCACCAAACAGAATCAGCACAATTCCGAATAAAATTCTGAGAAACGGGTCGGCTGTGGAATCGGAAGCAAAGAGTAGCCAGAGCCCGGCCGCAATGAATCCGGCACGAACGGTGGCCATAAACCAGAATAGGAAATGGTTCAGGCGGGATTCTCCTGCCGGCGCAACCGGATCGTTTCAATAATGCTGAGTGCCAGAAGGATCAGCAATCCGGTGGTAACACAAAAATCGGCCCAGTTGAAGATGGCCGTCCGGAAGGTGCCAAATCCGACATTCAGAAAATCAGTCACAGCACCTTCTCTCATGAACCGGTCAATGAGATTGCCCACTCCTCCCGACAAGATCAGGGAGAAGGCAATCAGTTTCAGAGTGGTTTGTTCATGAAACGTTCTGATCAGATAAACAATCAGGACAATCAGAATAATCAGGACCAGAACATTAAATAAGAGAAACCGGACCATCGGAGACCAGTCACTGCCAAAGGACAAAGCAACCCCCGTATTTTCCACGTAGATTATCCGTAAGAAATCCGAAAAGTAGCTGGTGGAAACCAGGTACTCCAGATGGAGACGGGCCAAGGATTTTGAAACCTGATCAATGGTCAGGTTGATTCCGAATACTGATAAGACGATGATCCATTTTAACATGATGCAAAAGTAACCTCCAGTGAGAAACCGGGCAATTTCAATGACGACGCCGGAAATGTTTAAACCGGTCATTCGGGTCACGCTGGTGGAAATAACCGAGACGGGACCTTCCCGGTTTACCGACCGGATCACCCGTATTCAGGTATCCGACATGGTCAGTGACCGGGAAACCACCCAACTTCAGCTTTTCTGCTCCGATTCAGATCCGCTCACCCCATCAGAAAAGAAACATGCAGAAGAGGCCGGTTTTTCAATCAGGCAGGCCACCCGGTCCGGAATGCTGGCGCTGCTTGAACAGGAAATCGCCGGCTCCGATTTCGTTCTCTTCTGGAATGAACCTTCCCTGATCCGGCGATTAAAAGCTTACAATCCAGCCTGGCCGGCGGGTAACTGGATCGATCTTCGGTTGATGTTTCAGATCACTCATCCCCAACGCGAGAGTGCACACCCCTCCGATCTGTGGTCGCTGGTCCATCATACATTGCACCAGCCCGGGAAAGCACCTCAGATGAACCGGTTGACCGATCTTCTCCGATTCTATAACCATGCGATCGGCACCGACCAGCACCTGGCCACTCTGGCCACGTTGATGAAACCACTGGAAGAATCTTCCGGATTATTCCGGTTTTTTGCTTCCGTGCTCGCCGGATTGGATCAATTTCAAGCCATCCGAGGCGATCAGGCCGGACTCATGTCTGTACAACTGACTTCTTTGGATGCCTATCTGAGAAATTTACTGCGAATGAAACCCGGGGCCGATCAGCGAATGCCTGCCATGAGCATGGCACCGGTGAATGAAGCGTTGGTCGTCGATTATTTCCAGACCGGTCTTCCCGCGAAAACCTCTGGAAAATTCCGGGCCAGACCTCAGCAGATTCAATATGCCGGCTCTGTTGTCAGTGCAATCAATCAGGGGGATCCGTTGCTCATTGAAGCAGGTACCGGAACCGGTAAATCCCTTGGTTATCTGATTCCCGCCATGGAATTTTTACGGTTAAATCCGGGCCAGCGTATCATTGTTTCAACCGCTTTGAAGAACCTCCAGCACCAGATTTTCTGGAAGGAAATCAGGTCACTGAAAAAATGGTTCCCCGAAGCATTCCGCTCCATTGAAACCGCCATTCTGAAGGGCCGGCAGAATTATTGCTGTCTGGGATCGGTCAGGCGCCGGTTGCGTCTTCTGACCGAGGAGGGAATCGGTCGGCATAATGAGGCGGACTATTTTGTTCTGGTTTATCTCATACACCTGACGGCCTACCGGGATTATGTGGATCTGGAATCTATTCCTGAAGCCTTATACCAAATGATCCCGGGGTTGTCCGATATCATTGAAATGGTCCGTTCTGATGTGTCATGTTTCAAATCGACCTGTGAGTATTTTGGTCATTGTGTTTATGATCAGGTTCTGAAAGAAGCGGGGCGGTCACAGTTGGTGATTATCAATCACGCCAAATTTTTTAACATGCCAGATTTTCTGCTGGAAACCTGCAGGACGGTCATTGTTGATGAAGCCGACTTGTTTCCGGGTTTTCTGAGAAGCAGTATGAGTACCGAGGTAGGGGCCCGTGACTGCTGGCGGTTGCTTTCGCTTGCAAGGGGAAGCCGGCATCAGCCGGGCTGGCACACAGGCCTCAGTGTGAATGGGCATCCCAACGCCGGCTTCGATCTGGCCACCCTGTTTCATCAGGTTGAAGAGGGTATTCATCAGGTAAACCGATGGTTTTCGGTTCATATGAAAGGGAAGTCGACCGCTTACCTTCCCGATTTTCCTGAGATTGAATCGTCCTATTCCTTAACGGCCTGGATCAAGCCGCTTCTTGAACCCCTTCAGGATATCCGTGGACTGATTTCGGAATGGAAAGAGGCGGGTACGTTATCCATCAGACCTTCCGTCAATCCCACTTTTCTGGTTTTTATAAACCGTCTCGATCAGGTCATTTCCGGCCTGTCCGAGTTTTCCAGAGATTATCCGTCCTCAGCTTGGTGTCACTATCTGTTGCTCAGGGAAAAGGACTGGTATCTTGGCAAAAAGGCTGTTTATATCGGAAATCAGTTTTCTGGTCACATGTTCGATCAGGTGCCCTCCTGGGTTTTTACCAGCGCAACTCTGACGCTGGACCAGTCCTTCGATTTCTTTTGCAATGAATTGGGTATCCGGTCCGTACCCGTCGTCACCAACGTCATCGAATCACCCTTTCACTATCAGGAACAGGCGGCCATTGGGGTCACCACCTGGATTCAATCTTTCCGGGCCGGTGATCCGTCATTGAAGAACCAATGGATCAGCCAGGTTAGTGCGACCTGTGGGTATTTAAGTGCGGTCACCAATGGACGAACTCTGATCCTGTGTACCAGTTACGAGCAGATGGAAGCCATCTACCAGGCCATTGCCGACCCGCTCGAACAGACCGGGATCCTCGTAATCCGGCAGGAAGGAGCGAGTGTGGATCAGATCAGACAATTCACCAATCTGGAGCAGTCGGTTCTGATAGGTGTGGATCGCCTCTGGACCGGTGTCGATTTTCCGGGCTCCACCTGTTCCCAGGTCATTATTGTCAAATTACCTTTCAGCCCGGTTGATGATCCTGAAATCAGACACCGACAGGCAGTTGAAGGTGCAGGTTTCTGGAATTGGTACCATGGAATCGCCCGGTTAAAATTCCGGCAGGGGGCAGGAAGACTCATCCGGTCAGACACAGATAAGGGGTTGATAACCGTTTTGGACAGCCGGATTCTGGCAGGGAAGAACCGTGAATTTCTTTCCACACTTCCCGATATGCCAGTTTACTCATTCAGGACCCTGACCGAAACGGCCGATTTTGCAATCAGGAAAATTGGATTGCAATCCGAATGGCAGCAGCGTCAGGATGGAATAGAAGGGGTTCTGGGGGATTTTCACCGGCTGTAGTATCTTTGCACTCTTTCAGACAGGAAACCTATGGATTTTAGTATTATCATTATTCTGGCCGTTGCGGCAATTATCATTTGGAAATATAGCGAGCAGTTTTATATCAGGTTCAAAGGCGGACATTTCGAGCGTTTGAATGTGGCCGAACTGAAACTGTACATGAAAACCAATAAGCCGAATAAGGATTTTCTTCTTGTTGATGTCCGTACGGAACCTGAACTGAAACTTGGGAAAATCGGCGGGTCAATCAATATTGAACTGAAGCAACTGAAGCCGGATGATCTGCGGTTGCAAAGCTACCGGGACCGTCCGGTGGTGATTTATTGTGAAAGTGGATCGCGTTCTAAAAAAGCTGCCATTCTGCTGGCTAAAAACAGGTTCAGTAAAGTTTACTATCTGGCCGGGGGATACCAGGTCTGGCGCGGAGATGCCTCGCTGTAAAAAAAATCCTGACCAGCCCGTATTGACAATCATACCATCGCCTTTTAAATTTGTTCCAAATTGGTGTGGTGTCGGGATCCTACAAGCCTGGCATCACCAATAGCAAGGGGTAAAGTATGGGGACACTTTACTCCACCTGTCAGGGATAAGGAGTGGGGACACCTTATCCCGTTTGTCAAAGGGGAAGGTACGGGGACACCTTCCCCTTTTTTTATTTTATCAATTCATCGGAAGTCTATGAAAACGTTTCTTTACCTCTCGCTCTCAACCCTGATCTTATTCTCCTGTTCGGGCACATCGGATGATGAACTGCTTAGAGTAGGTGATTATCCCATTAAGAAAACCCGGTATCAGTTGGCTGTGAAACAAGCCCTTGAACGGATTGGCAACTATTCCAGCGAGGATAGTGTCCGGTTGACTGATATGTTGCTGGAGGAAATGATTAACAATGCCCGTCTGACGCTTGCAGCCAGAGAAGCGGGGTTCGAGTACGACACCGCCTTTGTTAATCGCCAATCACAGATGATTAAGGCCTCCGTTCAGTCCGATTCAGTCTTTGAGCAAAAATTGCGTGAAAGTGGTATCACAGAGGAAGACTGGATGAATGATCTGAGGGATGCCAGCCGAGTGAATGCCTTTCTGAAAGCTACCATTACCGATTCCATTACCGTTGCATCTTCCGCCATCATGGATTCTCTGAAACAATCCGATGTATTTCCTGAAATCAAAGTATCTCAGATTATGGTGAAAGTTCCGGTTTCTGCCCCGAAAGAGCAGGTTGAATCGGCTTACCGCCGACTCGATCAGGTCAGAAAACAAGCTGAAGGAAGTGGCACAGCTGGTTTTTCAAAATTGGCAAGGTTGTACTCCGAAGATGGATCTGCTCGTTTCGGCGGAGATCTTGGATACATCCGCCGTGGAACCCTGATCAGCCATATTGAAGAAGTCGCTTTTTCAATGGAAAAAAATAAAGTATCCGATATTTTCAGATCACCCGGTGGTTTCCATATTCTGATGGTGACCGATAAGCGTGAAGTGCGTCCCGAAGAGGCAGATCTGTCTGCAAAGGCAATCGCCCTGACCCGGCAGGCCGCTTATGAAAAACTCAAAACTTCTCTGAAGGACAAGTACCCGGTCGTCCGGAATGACGACTGATATGAATTAAATATCCTCGCCCAACTCCAGTTTCATCAGCGCATTCTGAAGTTCGGCGAGGGTATGCTGGTTACCCTGCAGTCGTGCTTGCTGAATTCCAAGACGGTAGGTTTCCCTGGCCTTTTCTTCATTTCCGGTTTTTTCATAACACCAGCCCAATTGGTACCAGGTTCCAAGATAGGCCGGATTGATTTCTGCTAACCGGGTGTAATACCGGATGGCTTCTTCTGTCTGTCCCGATTTCTGGTATTCAAGCGCAATCGCATAACGGGTAAAGGAATCATCAGGATCCTTTTCCAAAAATTGCAGTAACTTATTCAGACGGTCTTGATTCATATCGGACTTTTCCTGACACCTTTTTAAAACTTTACACTCTAATCGGAAACATTACCAAAAAAAGGAAATAACTGATGAAACAGAATATTGGAACCATTGATCGCATCATTCGTGCAATTGCCGGTATCGGTATCATGGGTGCAGGTTATGTTTTTGAATCCTGGTGGGGATTGATTGGTCTGGTCTTTTTTGCCACCTCATTGATTGCCTGGTGTCCATTATATATTCCTTTGGGACTTACAACGAAAAAGTAAAAAAGGGGGCAAGGCCCCCTTTTTCATTTTAACCCATAGGAATGACTGATGTCGAGTGGTGGCATCGGTCCATTCAGCGGCTTCAGATCCCGGACGTACCAATCCATCCAGGCAAGGGTGCGGAAAAGAAAATCTGCACGGCTGGTTTGCTTCAGATTGCCATGTGGTTCACCGGGATACTGAACCAGGCGGACAGCCGGATGGTTGTGTCGCTTCAATGCCCTGTACATTTCAAGGCTCTGACCAGGATGCACACGGGTATCCTCGGTTCCACCCGATATTAAAAAGGCTGTTTTACTCTGTCCGGCATAATAGATGGGACTTCTTCTCAGGGAAAAATCCCAGGTTTCATCGATGGGCTTTCCTGCATGAACCAGTAATTCCTCCCGGGGAATATCGGTGGTTCCGGTTTTGGATATAACGTTGCTGATACCAACGAACATATGGACTGCTCTGACCAGATCGGTGTAACGGGTTCCAAACCAGGCGGAAGCGTATCCACCATAGGAACCGCCCATCATTCCTGAACGAAGGGAGTCGGCCAGGCCCTGCCTGAACAGGAACCGGATTCCATCGGCGATATCATCAAATTCACGTCCCGCCGCATCTCCGAATCCAGCACGGGCGAATTCAAGACCATAACCTGTACTGGCCCGGTAATTCGGATAAAATACCAGATACCCCTTGGCAGCAAATACCTGTCCTGGTTGCCCGTACCCGGTAATCCAACCATTTGAATAATGGGATTCAGGTCCACCATGTACGATGGTGATCAGTGGGTATGTTTTCCCTTTTTCATATCCGACGGGGTAGATCAACAGGCCTTCAATTTGAACTCCATCAGAAGCAGAATAGGTGATCACTTCCTGTTTTCCCAGGGTGGCCGATGCCAGAACAGGATTGGAAACCGTGAGCCGTTCCGGTTTTTCACCCCGCGAAACCATATACAATTCATTCGGGGACATTGGAGTGGAAGCAACCATGGTCAGGCGTTTACGATCACGCGATTCATCTGGAAAGCTGAATACCAACCCGGAAGACGCTGTATCGAACACCTTCTGCCTTTTTTTACCATCAGGCGAAACCGAATACAATGAGGTGGAGGTCCCTTCAGCGGCGAGATACAAAATGGTGGATGGATCTGCCCAGGTTGCCTCACTGATATGTCCCCGGTAAGAAGCGGGAGTCAGATTAATCGCTTCTTTTGTTCCAAGCGGATGGTAAAATAACTGGCTGACTGCATGATCATTTTCATCAAAAGCACCTGTATAAACAAGGGACTTTGAGTCGGAAGACCATGAAAAAGTGCCGAGTTTTCCCTTGTTTGAACTGAACCGGTTATAGGTACCGGTCGAAAGATCAAGGAGGTAAATCCGGTTATCCACATATTCATCATCAATCAGGTTTTTAGGGGTTCCCGAAAAAGCAATCGTTTTTTCGTCCGGACTGAGTTCAAACTCTCTGACGGTGATCCCGTCTGTCAGTCGGTTGGCCGAGCCGAAGGTCCCTGTTGCATCACGTTTTGATTCATACAGGTTGATGTGTGTCCAGTTTTCCTCGAAATAAATGAAATCATATCCCTGGTCCTTCAATTTCTTCTGAGAAGGATCCTCGGGTTCCTGTGAAGTGAAGTAAAGTGTTTTCCCATCGCCCGATTCACGAAACGCCCTGATTGCTGTTGGGTGGTTGGTCAGTGCTTGTGCTTCACCGCCAGCCAATGAAATTCCAAAAACCTGGGGAACCGAACCCCGCGTGGTAAGGAACAGAATGGACTCGCCGTTGACTGACCATTCCACCGACCTCACATTCACCTTTCCGGTAATGAAGGGACGTGACTTGCCGGTTTTGATATCATAAACCCACAATTCATTATAGGCGGGGCCGGGTTTGTCGCCAGCCGAACGGGGAATCATCAGGGTGTAAGCAATCAGCTGTCCGTTCGGATGCATGCTTGCAGAACTGACCTGTTTCAGAGAAAGCAGGGCTTCAGGGGAAAGCGAGGCATGTAGTGAGACACTCCAGCCGATCAGGATGATCAGAAAACTCCAGGTGATTTTTTTCATCGGTATGCTCCGGTCTGTTTGGTTTGATAGTAACGCAGAATCTCCCTGATCGATTCCAGACCGATGCGGTCAAAAGGAATCAATTCGGGTCGGACCCATTCCACAGAATCGATTTCATCAGAAAGTGAAAGATGGGTGCCAGAAGGAAGAGGGGAAGTAAATGTCAGATCGGTGGTATAATAGGTAACCCCTGCATAATCATACCGGTTGGGTCGGGAACACAGAAATGATAGAGAGGAAAGCTCCAAACCCAATTCCTCCCGGATTTCACGTCTCATCGCTGCTTCTGCAGGTTCGCCGATATCCACAAATCCGCCGGGAAGATCCAGTAAACCTTTGGCTGGTTCAAAGGCACGTCGCGTGAGTAAAAGCTCTCCGTTGTCGTTGATCAGAATTACAGCAACAGCACAGGCCGAATTGATAAAATAACGGAGTCCACACGCAGAACAGGAAAATGATTTTTCACTTTCTGGTGAGAAGGTCTGTTTACCGCATGAAGGACAAAACCTGAAAACAGGGATCAGCGGGTTGAGAAAAGAAGCAGGGGCATTCATAATATGGGTTGTTCGTGTTCAGAATATCGGCCTGTTTTTAACCGATTCAAAGCAGGAAAAGAAGTTGTATATTGCCTGAAGGGAGATTTTACCATGTTCAGAATTTTTTTATTACTCATTCTGGTTTTTACGGGGTTGTCATGCTCCACTCAACGGAACCTCGATTTTTCAACCACCATCCGTTTTGAATATTCCCATGTCGGGCATGCCTGGGAAGAAAAGGTGGTTCCGGACCGATGGGTAACAGAAGGACCCTGGCCCGGACCTGAGGACCTTTCAGACTCACTGGCTGGCCATGCACTTTACCGCGCCGAGCTGAAGATTATGAACTCCGGAACCGTTCTCTACGCTACAGAATTCAACAGCATTTTCGGTGAATATAAAACCACTCAGGATGGACTCGACTCGGTTGTTCAGATTTTTCGGGAATCGGTTCGTTTTCCAAAACCGGTTGTGTCAGCCGATCTGGTTCTGTCTGTCTGGAATGACTCTCTCGGTATCTTTCATCCCATGTTGAGCTTAAGGGTTCCGGATTCTGGTCTGGTTCCATTCTCGCCGCCCGTCAGACAGGTTGGAAGAGACTTCTTTTTATCAGGAGAACCCCAGGGAAAGGTGGATGTACTGATTCTGGGGGATGGATACACCGAGGCTGATACTGCGAAATTTTTTAACGACGCAGGCCGTCTTTCCGGTCATTTATTCAACACAGAACCATTTCTCTCCATGAAAGACCGGTTTAACCTTCGTGCTGCCATGATCCCATCAGAAACGGAAGGAATTCCGGACCCGGTTAATCAGAAATGGGCACAGGGCCCTCTGGGTTTTACCTATAATTTTTTCAATTCTGACCGGTATATTCTCAGCTCAGATCCAGGAATGATCATGAACCTGGCAGCTTCCTATCCCTGGGATGTCTTGTTGGTTCTGGTGAATAGCAGGAAATATGGAGGTGGTGGTATTTACAACCTTTATGCGGTTTCAGCCTCTGATAATGAACAATCTCCCTACGTATTTATTCATGAATTCGGACATTCATTCGCCGGATTGGGAGATGAATACTACACTTCTCAGATTGCGTACGTGGTTAAGGCAGGTCCGGAACCCCGTGAACCAAACCTGTCCTCACTTCCGGGCGGAAGGCCCAAATGGGAATCCTTGCTGTCGCCAGGCGTCCGGATTCCAACTCCATGGAATCAATCGGGCTATGACTCGGCCATGGTGGAAATCCAGAAAAAGAGGAGGGAACTGACCGCGTCGGGAGCACCAGTTTCTGAGATGGAAGCCTTGTTCCGCCATGAAAAGCAACTCACCAGGTTTTTCCTCTCCCCTGATTCACTGATGGGAATAACCGGTGCGTTTGAGGGAGGAGGCTATCTGGCAAAAGGTGTTTACAGACCCGAAATCGATTGTATCATGTTTTCGAGAAACCGACCAGCCTTCTGTAAAGTTTGTGAATCCGAAATCAGAAAACGGATTGAGAAACTGAGCCGGAATTAGCGTCCGAGCAGAAACAACAAGGGATTGTCCAGGCGCTTGTTCCAGGATCGTTCAGAGTGATCGGCGCCTTCAAACTTCAGGGTGATCCAATCCTTACCCGGTTGATACCCGGCTTGTTGCATGATGGTATCCGCTCTGACCTGAAATGGTTCGTAATCCTTGTCCAGCGTCTCAGTCCCGAAATCGAAGTACCATCGGTTGTATCCGGGGTTGGGAAGGTTGGTTTTCAGATATCCAAGCACCAGTCCGTCAGCAGCCGGCCAATGTGTGCTTACACAACCGGCACTTCCAAAAACAGCTGGGTACTCGCACATGGCATACAATGAAATTAACCCTCCCATGCTCGATCCCATGATGATCGTATTGGGGGCATCTGGCATTGTTCTGAATTGCCTGTCGATTTCAGGCTTAAGCGTGAAAACCAGATACTTCAGATAATCATCACTCTTGTTCAGATCGGTAAATCGTTTAAATAACTCTGAAAGGATGGATCGGTTTAAGGTTTTCACTGGTTTTTCCGGCATGTAGTCAGCAACCCGTTCGGGACTGTTCCAGATACCAACCACAATGGCCGGACGAATTTTTCCCTCGTTGATCAACCGGGTCATCCACTCATCCACCCCCCAATCCACACCAATAAAAGACAAGGCAGAATCAAACAGATTCTGACCATCGTGCATGTATAAAACCGGATAGTGAGCCGAGGTGTCCTGACCATAACCTGGTGGCAACCAGACATCTATTGGTCTGGGAAGAATCTGATTTCCATCCGGAGGGGGGACCGATAACCGGACCACCTTTCCAGTCGCCGACTTAACCAGTGGAAAATCGGTCAGTGTTTGAGGAGTGGCCATAAAAAAAATTAATCCCAGCAGTATGGTTTTCATCGAATTAAACATTCCGGATTGTTGTTGTATCTAAAATTATAATCAAAAACCATCTGTTGCCAATCATGACAATCCGACTTTTAACTCTTCTGATGCTTTTTTCAACTTTAGCCGTTGCCCAGTCTCCCACCGGTGGTCGTCCATCGGGAACAGGGTCCGTTTCAGGACGGATACTTGATTCTGAAAGTGGTGATCCTCTGGAATACAGCAACATCGTCCTGATCCGGGTTCGGGACTCGGTTATGCAGTCAGGTACCATTTCGGATAAGACAGGTGAATTTATCCTGTCCGAGGTTCCCTATGGCCGGTATCAGCTTAAAGTTTCCTTTATTGGCTATGATCCTGCTACGATTAACGAAATACGGGTCAACCCAAAAGAACCACAAGTCCGGTTGGAAGATATACGGTTGGGACCAACCGGAATAAATCTTCAGGAAGTGGTGGTCAGCGGTCAACGGCCTCCGATTGTGAACAAACTCGATAAAAAAGTGGTAGACGTTGCAGCCCTGATCCCAGGCGGGAATGGTACGGCTGTCGATGTCATGCAGCAGGTTCCCTCGGTGTCTGTTGATAATGAAGGCAATATTTCTCTCAGAGGAAATCCCAATGTGACCATTCTGATTGATGGACGTCCCTCTCAGGTGGAAGGGATGAGTACAGGTGATATCCTGAACAGCATACAGGTTTCCTCCATTGAAACCGTTGAAATTATCACCAATCCCTCCGCCCGGTATGACCCGCAGGGAACTTCAGGAATTGTGAATATTATTCTGAAACATAAACAGGAATCGGGTTACCAGACCATCGTGCAGGCCAATGCCGGAAATGAAGGACGCTTCAATGGATCGGCGAATGGCAATTACCGGTGGGACAGCTGGAATTTTTACGGATCCTTTGATGGCAGGTACAATCCGTTCAGATCAACAGGAACCCTTGCCCGGGAAACAACCGGTAATACTGGCACCACCTTTCTGGATCAGTCTGCACGAAACCGGAATATCATGGCCGGACAGTCTTTCAGGATCGGGACCGACTGGACATTTTCAGAAACTAAAACGCTGACGGTTTCTATGAATCAGCGATCCTTTTCGTTTGACAACCGTTCTTTATCTGAAAACAGCCTGTCTGATGATGATCGGAACCTGATCCGGAGTTTCACAAGGGAATCTGATGCAGTGCGGGAAATGCTGATGTTTCAGTACGCCGTCGGACTCACTCATCGTGATAAGAACCCCGACAATAACTGGAATCTGGACCTGAGTTTAAGACAGTTCGGATTCGACCGGAACGAAATCATCGACCAGAATGACCTCTTCCCGGTTCAGAAGCTGACTGCGTCCCAGAAAGCCTTTTCTTCTAACGATGGGACCCATCTTCGTTTAGAAGGAAACTGGTCTTCCTCTGTCCTTCGGACCGATGTGGTTCAGGCCGGGACATCGGTTTCCGGACGACAAATGAAACCTCTCAACCGGAATTTCTCAAGAATCACCCAAGCAGATGATTGGCTTCAGGTCGGGCCGGATGATGTTTATACCTATCATGAATGGATCTACGCAGGCTACTCAAGTTATAATCTGAAATGGTCCGAATGGAGTGTTTTATTTGGGTTACGGGGAGAAATTACCGATTTCTCGCTAAGATCTGCCGGAGATCCAGTGGTGAACCAGTATCTGAACTGGTTTCCGTCTTTACATGTTTCCCGTTCCTTCTCTCCGGCACATGAGGTGTTGATCAGTTATTCGCGGCGGATTGACCGGCCCGGCAACCGGACGCTCCTGCCTGCAGTCGATTATGCCGATTCGTTGAATCTTCGTTCAGGAAACCCTGCACTTCAACCCCAGTTTATTAACTCATGGGAGGCAGGTTACTCTTTGAACAGTCAATGGGTGACGGCCACAACCACCGTTTTTTTCAGGCAAACAACCGATCTGATATCCGATATCACCAGCACAGTTTCTGAAGGGGTGCTGCTTACCAGGCCAGTGAATTCAGGAACCCGGGAAAACACCGGCATTGAATGGAGTCTTTCCGGTTCGATCAGCCCTGCATTCAGATGGAATGGAAGCTGGACCGGTTTCAGAAACCGCATCTTCGGAGTTCAAAACGGTTCTGATGCGGAGGCTTTTACCTGGATGACCCGTCTGAATCTGTTTACAACCCTGCCACTGAACCTTCAGTTGCAGCTTTCTGGCAATTATGATGCACCAACCATTGAACCCCAGCGCGAGGTCAGTGAAAGCTGGGGAGTCGATATGTCTCTGAGAAGGGAATTCCTCGATGGGGCCCTGGCTGTGACTGGAAGAGTGAATGATGTCTTTGACTCCCGCTCCCGTACCGTACTGACCCAGTCACCTGTTGTCCGGAGCGAGTCCTTCAACCGGTGGCAGTCCCGATCTGTTTTTGTCGGACTTTCATGGCGCATCAGCGAAAACTACAAAGCCAGACAGCAACAGCGCGAACGTCAGCAGCAGGAGATGGATGACTTTTAGGAAGAAGACGGAATCAGCCATCCATTACGGATACACGTTTTGACCAGAGTGGTCAGGTCCTTATCCCTTTTAACTGCATCCACAATGGCTTCAGAGTGGGAGTCCTCGCCGATCAGCTGTTTTAAGAGCGGATGACCCGGTAACGGAAAGTGGGTTCCCTCTATATACAGTAATAACGGCTGGCCTTCTATCAGAACCCTGCGTACTCCCGGTGCCCACGTGAGGTTTTTCACCTTCAGCAGATCGGTCGATTTCAGCCTTGGCTTTTTATAGACGAATCCCCGCTTCGATTCAGTTACCATTCGTCCTGCCCAATGCCGGAAAACATCGGATCCGCTGAATTCAGCCATCAGATTCTTCATCCTGGCCTGATCAGTTTCCGACAGAAGATGCGGGTCACGGTCAGGCTGACGACCTTTATCACCGAATCTCCAGTCTGAACCGGAAGCAAGAAGAAGATCGGCCAGTACCGGTAAACCTTCCTTCAGTGAAGGGGCTCTGAAACCGATTGAAACTGTAAAGCCAGGCTCAAGTGTTGTCCCTTCATGGCCTATACCGGGAGGCAGATAAAGCACATCACCGGTTTTACAGATAAATTCACGATCTGGTTTAAACTGTTCGAGGATTCTGAGTTCCTCATTGCGGCGGTAAACCGGTGAAGTAATACGTGAGTCGGTGATTCTCCATCGCTTTTCACCACCAATCTGAATCAGAAACACATCATATTCATCGATATGTGGCCCAACCGTTCCGCCTGGAACCCCATAACTGATCATGATATCATCCATACGCCATCCCGGAATGAAGGGCAAGTGGGATTTCAGTTGGTGGATCTCCCTGTAAATCCGGTCCGTTTCAGAAATCAGAAGGGTCCAGTTTGTTTCAGGAAGGGAGCGAAAACGTCGCGGTGAAAACGGGCCATAATCGACAATGAAGTGGGTGTCTGCCAGAACAAGTCTGCTCACCAGGCGTTTGTCCGAGGACAGTTTAATGAATCCGGATCGATCGAATGGAAGGGCGGGATTGCCGAGGCCTCCCTTAAAAAAGGCCGGTCTGGTTTGCCAGACCTGTTTCAGGAATACATCCGGATCGGATCCAAAAAAAGGTTTCATACTGAAAGATAAAAAAAAAGCCCGGCATTTACCGGGCTTTTATGTCATTGATCTGATCAGTGACGTTCAGGAGCCAGTTCCCAATGAGCAGGGGATCTCCAGAGACTGGACATCATGAGTTCGCGCATCCAGGTAAACTCTTTCGGGAGTTTATCATAGAGTTTCATGAAGAGCTCTTCATGAGAGGCGATTTCCTGTTTCCAGAGTTCAGCATCGATTCCCATGACTTTATTGAAATCTTCACGGGTGAAGTTGAGTCCGTTCCAGTCAATATCCTCATATTTAGGAACCCATCCGATCGGGCTTTCGATGGCATAGGTACGTCCGTGAACGCGTTCCACGATCCAGCGGAGAACCCGCATGTTTTCACCAAATCCGGGCCACAGGAATTTTCCGTTTTCATCCTTACGGAACCAGTTTACACCAAAGATCCGCGGAGGATTAGGAAGTTTCCGTCCGAAATTCAGCCAGTGATTGAAATAATCACCAGCATGATAACCCATGAAGGGAAGCATGGCGAACGGGTCACGGCGAACCACCCCTTGTTGCCCGAAAGCAGCAGCAGTGGTTTCAGAACCCATGGTAGCAGCCATGTAAACGCCAAAGTTCCAGTTAAATGCCTGGTATACCAGAGGAATGGTAGATGCACGACGACCGCCAAAGATGATGGCGCTGATAGGCACACCGGCCGGATCTTCCCATTTCGGGTCGATGGACGGGCATTGGGAAGCAGGAGCTGTAAACCGGGCATTGGCATGGGCAGCAGGTTTACCAGAAGCCTTGTCGTAGGGTTTTCCAGTCCAGTCAATGAGGCCATCCGGCACTTCTTTTGACATGCCTTCCCACCAGACATCGCCATCGGGTGTGAGGGCCACATTGGTGAAAATGGTGTTCTTTTCAATGGTCCGCATGGCATTCGGATTGGTATCATAGTTGGTACCTGGTGCCACACCGAAATATCCGGCTTCAGGATTAATGGCGCGCAGGGTGCCGTTTGCATCCGGTTTCAGCCAGGCAATGTCATCACCGACTGTGGTTACTTTCCAGCCATTCATTTCTTTGGGCGGAATCAGCATCGCAAAGTTGGTTTTTCCGCAGGCAGAGGGGAATGCAGCAGAAACGTAGGTCTTTTCACCCTTTGGATCTTCAACACCGAGAATCAGCATGTGCTCGGCCAGCCAACCTTGTTCACGGCCCATGGTGGAGGCAATACGGAGTGCGAAACATTTCTTGCCAAGCAAGGCATTTCCACCGTAACCCGATCCGTAAGACATGATCGTGCTTTCCTCGGGGAAGTGACAGATATACTTGGTTGTTGGGTTACATGGCCACGGAACATCCTTCTGACCTGGCTCAAGCGGAGCACCAACCGAATGAAGTGCTTTTACAAAATTCTGGTTTCCAAGTGCTTCCACGACTGAACGGCCCATACGGGTCATAATCCGCATATTCACAACCACATAGGCCGAGTCAGACAGTTCAACGCCGATATGAGAAATCGGGGAACCGATCGGACCCATGCTGAAAGGAATCACATACAGGGTGCGACCTTTCATACAGCCATTAAATAATTTATTGAGGGTTTGCTTCATTTCTGAAGGTTCAACCCAATTGTTGGTGGGACCGGCATCGGTCTTACGGATGGAATTGATAAACGTCTTGTCTTCTACACGGGCCACATCGCTCGGATCGGAGAAAGCAAGAAAACTTCCTGGTCTTTTTGCAGGGTTCAGGCGTTTGAAGGTTCCTTTTTCGACCATCTCGTTGCAGAGACGATCATATTCTTCCTGAGACCCATCGCACCAGTAAACCTGGTCAGGCTTGGTTAAAGCAGCAACTTCTTTAACCCATTCAATGAGTTTCTCGTTTTTCACGTAGGATGGTACTTGCATATCTCCTTACTCCTTTATTGGTACTTGTCTACTCGCTAAGTTCTTTAATTTCAATTACTTCTAAAGACAGTACAAAGATACGAATGTCTTTTATTCCGATGAATTACGTTCAGTTAAATAGGCATTAGAATTCGGAAACACCTAAGCCTTTGCTTCCAAGAAATTCAGTGGTAATTGGTTGATTTTCCCTGATGGCTTCTTTTAAAAGAAGCATGACCTGCTTTTCGGGCAAATGGTGAGTGGGAGGGAAGTCACCAAAACGGTCTTTGTAAGCCTGAAGCAATTCATAAAATTCGAATTCCTCGGGTTCAAGCATGGTGAGTCCTCCTCTTCAGAGCCGATTTAAGATGAAAAAATACGATAATCAACAATACACCACCTGTATAGAAGGGAAGTTCGGGAAAAGCAGCCTCTGCAAGTGCACCAGCCCACAGATTCCCGAGCGGAGTGCCCAATGTGAAAGTAAAAGTGTACAGACTCATCACCCGACCACGGTACTCATCGGTGGTCTGATTCTGAAGGAGCATATTGGTACCCGAAATCTGGAGCATCATGGAAAACCCACCTGCGAAAAGGGCGATAACAGCCAGGTGTAACAAGGGTGCTGCCGCCATTCCTATCACTGAAAGGGCCAGCACGAGCGATGACCATCGCAGAACGGTGGCCACCCGATCCGAAGAGACCCAGCCACCAATAAAGACAGCACCTGCCAGGGCCCCGGCACCAGCCGATACCAGCATGATCGAAAGTCCGTGTGAGCCTGCACCAAATTTTTCATCAGAAAAAACCGGAAGCAGGGATGCATAATACATGGCCAGAAAATTACACGCACCAAACAGAACCAGGTAGGGACCCATGACCGGATGGCGGAAAACATATACCAGACCTTCCCTGATCGATTTGAAAAAGGACGTGGGTTCTTTTTCCTGTTGTTCTGATAAAAGGTTGAGCCTGTGTATGACCACAATCAGGAAGATAAAGGAAAGACCATTCAGCAGGAAGGCCCCTTCAAGCCCCCACCAGGGAATCACCACTGCCGACAAGGCTGGTCCGGCAATGCGTCCGATATTGACAGTTACCGAGTTCATTGCGATGGTTTGCGGCAGGTACTCCCGGTTCGTCAGATATACCAGGAAGGACTGTCTGGCGGGCATATCCACCCCCGAAATCACCGCCTGGGTGATGGTCAGCATAATCAGAAGCGGGACGGTTATCAGATCCTGCCACGTGAGAAAGGCAAGATTGAGGGCTTGAATGGAAAGCAACCATTGGGTGGTGAGAATAATCAGCCGCCTATTGAACCGGTCCAGGAGGGCACCGGCCAGGAAATTGGTGAAAATGCCAGGAAACAATCCGCAGAAGCTCACCAATCCAAGCATCCAGGCCGAATGGGTCAATTCCCAGGCCAGCCAGGATTCGGCAACCCGCTGCATCCAGGTTCCCGTCAGTGATAACAGCTGTCCCGAAAAATACGCTCTCAGGACCGGCTGCCGGAAAAGCACGGTAAAACGCCAGAATCCCTTTTGATCAGACATGCCGGATGCAGGAATCGAATTGGTCTTTCAGGCTGGCTTCATCAGCGATAGAAGGGGCGGAAAACAGCAATTCAACCCGGTTTTCCACACGGTAGTCTGATGCACGGCGATGCATTGTTTTTCCCGCAATTTCAAAAAGTACCGGCCCGCCCGGTGTCAGAAAAATACCTTTTGCCCTGATCAGGCCATTGGTCTGTCTGTGGGCCAGCAGAGATTCAAATACTTCTGAAAGTGACTGTTCATCAAAAATCGCCTGATTCCAATACCATCCCAGCCCTTTTACCTGCGACTCAGGATGGTGTCCGGACTGGTGCTTAACCGGATAGGTCGACGCAAAGGTTTTTTCCAGCCAGTCAGAGGGGAACTGGCCATGAACCCCAGAAACGGGTTCAGGTCGATCAGGGTAATGGTCCCTGAACCAATTCAGTGAAAATTCGATGGAATCTGATGATGACAGATCAGTCCGGTTGAGAAAGATCAGATCGGCCATTCCGGCCTGATCATCGAAGAGCAGAGAATCCCGCATCGAGTCATCAGCCACCAACTCAGGATCAAAAATGCCAATGACCGGTCTGTAATCGAATTTGGACGAAAGATCTGATGACCGGATTTTGATTAGCAGATCCGATGGACGGGCGATTCCGCTGGGTTCAATGAGAATCCGGTCCGGTTTTTTTTCCCTCAGTAGCCAGGAAAGTTGCTCAGTCAGCATTTCCATTCCTGCACAGCAGATACACCCGCCGGGAACATCGGCAACAGCAAAGGGAAGGCCTTCACTGGAAATGGTTGGTCCATCTATACTGATATCGCCAAATTCATTGACTACAACGGCCGTTTTCTGACCAGGAGGAGTAAGCCGGAGGGCATGAAGGATTGCCGATGTTTTTCCAACACCGAGAAATCCGGTAAAAATATAAAGTGGTATCAGACTGGAAGACATAAATTAAAAGTAGGAACTTCCTGAATGGGAATCGACAGAAAGGAATAATATGAAATCAGTTGGAATCATTCTTCTGGTTCTTTCAATGGTCTCCTGTCAGGGAACTGATGATAGATTTCCGGATCAGGCAGCCGACCTTCACCGGTTACTGAGTGCAGATTCACCCGTATATCCCATCGTAAGTGCACACCGGGGAGGACCCGCCAAAGGGTTGCCGGAAAATGCGCTGGAAACATTCCGTGTTTCATCATCGGCAGGACTCATGCTGATTGAGTGTGACGTGGCCATGACCAGCGACAGTGTGCTGGTCCTTTATCACGATGATACTCTGGGCCGCACATCGACTGGAAAGGGGCTGATCAGCACGTGGACCTGGGATAGTCTTCAGTCAGTTAATCTGATTGATCCTCTGGGCTTTGAAACCGGATTGAGGATTCCAAGATTCGATTCTGTTCTTGTTTGGGCAAAAGACCGTACACTCCTGGCCGTTGATATCAAACGAACGGTACCCATTGATCAAGTCCTAAGGGTACTCGGAAATTATCGTGCAGCGGATCGTGCAACGATAATTACCTACCGTGGTGAGGATGCGGTTTATATTCACCAGCAAAACCCCGATCTGCATCTGTCCGTTACGATCAGAAACCTGGACGAATGGTACCAGTTCAGGCAAACCGGGATTCCGGTCGGGCAGGTAATGGCATTTACCGGACTTGAGGAACCACCTGCAGAATTACTCGATACCCTGCATCGGAATGGCATTGCATCCATCATCGGCACCTTCCGTTCTGCAGACCTTCTGCAAGATTCAACCCGGCGGAAGTCCTGGGTGAGTCTGTTAAGTTCAGGCTATCGGATTCTTGCTACCGACCACCCGCTGTTGGCTGATGAATTGATCGATTCCCTGAAAAGTGAATGATCCATACACTTTGATGCAGGTCAACTTATTCCATGCCAATCTTGATTCTTAGGTAAATAAGAACCTACTTTATGATTAGAGATAAATTAGAACCGCCTGATCACCCGATGATCAGGCAGTGTTTTCACCTATTAACCAATACGAAAGACAAGAGAAACATGAAAACTCCATTTTACCGAGTCATAAGTGCAGTACTTGTTTTGCTGCTACCTCTTCTGTCTGCAGCCTCCGCCCCTGGTGACCAGATTCTGCGGAAATCAGAAGCTCAGGGCCCGGGGATCAGCATTACACCCACTTCACTGAGTGTTATTCTTTCTCCCGGTGATTCCATCACAGAAATCATTAAAATGACCAATAATGGAGATGACACTCTTCATTGGAATCTCGAAGCGCCATTTAAATTACTCAGGCAGTCGGGCGATACGTACAACAGCGGAGTCAAGGCAACAGGGGGTGGGGCAGAATTGGTAACCACCCAGTTTGAATCTGGTCTCAAACCAGGTGCCCGTGTGTCTGCAGGCCCCCGTTATTTGTTAATGGCCTCAGATGGACTGTCTGTTATCCAAACGGTGAGGAACAATCTGGTTGCAACCGGCTTCTTTACCACTGAACAGTTCGATTTGCTTGCCAGTCCGCCCTCGACCCTTTCGGCAACTGATCTTGGTTCTTACACGGCCATTCTTGTTTGGTCCAATAACTCATTCAGTAATTCAACCACCATTGGAAATGCATTGAATGACTATGTAGACATGGGTGGTGGAGTGGTGCTGAGCACATTCGCCCTGACAAATAACTGGGCCATTGCCGGTGGAATTCTTCAAAGCGGAAAATCTCCATTCACCCCCGGTCCCTCCCAGGGTGTGTCTGGCACGATCGATCTCAGCCTGCAGCAAAATGCCGGGCACCCTGTTTTTGAAGGAATTACAGGAACCATCACTTTCCCGGTGAACGGAAATCACTCAAACCCAGCCATGAACGGAGATGGAATCCTGCTGGCCACCGATACCAATGGCAACAGGGCCGTTGGAATTAATCAGGCTGGCAATGTGATGGGTATTGTTATTTATCCGGGCTTCCTCGGTGAGACCCATACAAAAGCTTACCGCCTTCTGGCCAATTCGCTGCTTCAGGTTGGCGGTGCTTCCGGTTGGTTCAGCGCACTTACTAAAGAAGGATCCATTAATCCTGGCGATTCATATGACTTCGAAGTAAAATTCAAATCCGGAACCCGTCAACCCGGACTTTATGAGGGTTCTCTTCAGATTTATACCAATGATGCAATGAATCCGACGGTTTCCGTCCCGGTCAGCATGGAAATTCCCGGAGTACCCAATATTCAGACAGGAACCAGTCTGCTTAATTTTGGTGAAGTTCTGGTCGGGCAGACGCTTACTTTATATCTGGATGTGATGAACGCCGGAACTGACACACTTTCTGTGACTTCGGCAAGCAGCTCCTTGCCCGATGTTTTTATCCCGGAAAGCTTTGAGCCCTTCCTGTTGCCTCCGGATGACACCGCTCAGCTTGCAATCACCTTTGATCCGCTTACTGCCGGGGAAGTGTCTGCAGCTTTGACCATTATAAGCAATGATCCAAAAAGTCCGGAATATGGGGTTGAACTGATTGGATTCGGATACCACAACCCGGTATTCAACGTTGACCCAACTTCCTTCTCTGCAGATCTCTTTTCAGGTGATTCTACCACATTTGAAGTGACCATCACCAATAACGGACTCGGAACGCTTCATTGGAGCATTGATCAGGATGATCTGAATTCTGAAAAAAGGAGAACGATTCCACTCCCGGTTCCCGATGCCACAGGGACCACCGCTTCCGGTTTCTCTGCTGCAGGCCCAACGGATATGTTTATTTCCGGATCTGCCCGGAACTCAAAATCGATGGCTTCAGAAAAGTACCTGTTTATTGCTGCTGACAGCCAAACAGACATGGAAAATGCCAAATCAAATATTACAGCCACCGGACTGATTGGGTCAGATCAGATCGATCTGTTATCAAATCCGTCCACGCTGACCATCGAACAATTGGTGCCCTACAGCGCAGTTCTGGTATGGTCCAATGGTTCATTTTCAAATCCGACTTTAATCGGTGATGTTCTGAAGAACTATGCCGATATCGGCGGAGGGGTCATTGTCAGCACCTACGCGCTCACAACGAACTGGGCCATTGCCGGTGGAATTCTGAACGGCGGTTATCTGCCTTTCCTTCCATCATCAACGACCAGTGTTTCCAGCACCATTTCAGAAGGTTCAATCTCAGAACCCAACCACCCGGTTTTCACAGGAATCACCAGCAATATCGCTTATTGGTCTAACTCGAATTACTCAAATCCTTCTCTTAATACTGGAGGAAGGGTACTTGCTTTCGATACCAATGGAAACAAGGTGGTTGGTATCAATGACTCAGAAAACATCATGGCTGCAGTGATATTTCCCGGGTTTATGAGCAGTTCGGATCTGAATACTCATCGGCTGTTTGCAAACATGTTGTTGCATGTCAGCGGAAACAGTGGTCTTCTCAGTCTGAATCCCACGGCAGGAATTCTGGAACCCGATGAAAGTGAAACCGTGGAATTGAAATTGAAGACCGGTTCACTTCAGCCAGGTAATTATTCTCCAACATTCCGGATTTACAGCAATGATCCTGAAATGGAATCGCAAACGCTGACAGTCAGCCTTCATGTGATCGGGTATCCGGATATAACAGTGACTCCTTCGACGGTATATTTTCCAAACACCTATGTGGGAGACACTTCCTATGCATTGGTAACCATTTCCAATGAAGGGGAAGAAACACTTTCTGTGACCGATGTTGGTTCCAATTCAGAATTGGCCGGAATCATGTTTTCCGGCTCCTTTAACCTGGAAGCAAATGAGGATACAGTCCTGAATGCATGGTTTATTCCAACAGATGATCAGTTGGTCTCCGGTCTCTTCACCCTATTCAGCAACGATCCTGACAGTGGTTCCTATCAGGTAGCTTTCGAAGGGTTGGGACTTTATACACCTGCAATTATGATTAATCCTGATTTCATACAGGCTGAGCTGTATCCTGGTGATTCCAGTATTGTTGAAGTTACCATTAAGAACGAAGGATTGGCACCTCTTACATGGAGCATTACCCCACCGGTTCTTGAAGACATGGGTAAGCAGTATCATGAACCGGTATTTAATGCGGTTGATGGAACCGCATCCGGGCTGGCGGCGGGTGACGGTATTGAAAAATGGGTCATGGGGTCGAACCGGAAAAAAGCCTCATCCGGGAACCGTTTTCTCTTCATGGCTGCCGAAAACCAGACTTATATGCAATATGCAAAGAATTCCATAACCGCTACCGGATTGATTGCTCCTGAAGACATCGATTTTCTTGCCTATCCGAATTCGGTGACCCTGGATCAGTTAAAAGACTATGATGCCATTTTATTGTGGTCTGATGGATCGTTTAACAATCCAACCGCCCTTGGCGATGTGCTTAAAGACTATGTGGATCAGGGTGGTGGGCTTATCGTCAGCACCTATGCATTGTCAACCAATTGGTCCATTCAGGGTGGTATTCTGAATGCAGGATATCTGCCCTTTATTCCGTCGGCGACAACCAGTGTTTCCGGTACCATTGACTTGAGCACTTTAACAGAACCAGATCATCCTGTGTTTAACGGAATTGAAGTCAATCCGGTTTACTGGTGGAATTCTTCCTATTCAAACCCGTCACTAAACCAAGGGGGAAGAGTATTGGCCTTTGATACCAACGGAAACAGAGTGGTTGGTATCAATGATGACGAATCGGTAATAGCCGCAGTTATTTTCCCAGGATTTCTGAACCAGGCCAATGAGCCAGCACAACGGCTGTTTGCCCATATGCTGCTTCATGTGGCAGGAGGATCCGGAGGACGTCTCTCTCTTGAACCAGCTTCAGGTGAGATATTACCTGGTGAAAGTCAGGTGGTCAATCTGAAAATAAAAGCTGGCTCACAGGCAGGTGATTATACTTCCACCCTGTCTATATTCAGCAATGATCCTGAGAATGAAGTCGAAACCATTACGGTCGATCTCCATGTCCTGGGCGGACCAGTGCTGTCTCTTAATCCCACTTCATTCCAGTTTTCTCAGACCAAAGTCGGAACCATCAATTCTGCATCGCTGACCATTAAAAACGAAGGAGATGAACCCTTACAGGTTACTTCTGTAAATTCATCATCGTCGGTATTTCAAACCAGTTTCACCGAGAGCTTTTCATTGGATCCGGATTCATCAAAAGTTCTTGATGTTATGTTTGCACCTACTGAAATTGGTGAGTTTTCTGGTTCTCTGACCATTCTCTCGAATGATGAGGACTTTCCTGAAAAAACGGTTTCCCTCAGTGGAATCGCCTTTAACCCGCCGGTCATTAAGGTGATGCCGGATTCTCTGGTTTTCGAAATGATTGCTGGCGAAACGGCAAATAAAATACTTACCATTCAGAATACCGGCGGAACTGACCTTTTATGGAGCCTCAATGGGCCGATTCAGGTACTATCCAGACCGGGTGAACCGGTTCCGGATGGAATAACTGCTACGGGTCAATCTCCGGCAGGTTGGAGAGAAACCTTTGTATCCGGACTGGATTCTCCAAAACGGCAGGTATCCGGTAAGCGATACCTTCTTCTTGCGGCCGATAGTCAAAGCGCACTTGAGAATATGAGGAATAATCTGGTGGCCACCAGCCAGTTTACATCCGATCAGTTCGATTTACTTTCGAGTCCTTCAACCCTGACGGTTGAACAACTGACCCCTTATGCAGGAGTATTTGTTTGGACCAACAACAACTTTTCCAACCCTGTTGCCATTGGTGATGCTCTGAAGGCCTATGTGGATCAGGGCGGAGGGGTTGTGATCAGCACCTATGCCTTAAGTAACAACTGGAAAATTCAGGGAGGAATCCTTGCCGGTGGGTATTTGCCATTTACTCCCGGACCGCAGCAAAATGTAAGTGGTTCACTGAACATGTCCACCTTGCCATTTCCAAGTCACCCGATATTCAGTGGACTGGATGGAACACCCAGTTACTGGTGGAACTCCAATTATTCCAATCCGGAACTCAATGCAGGAGGAACCCTGCTTGCCTCGGATGGGAATGGTAACCGGGTTATTGCTGTGAATCCTGCAGGAAATGTGATTGGTGCTGTTATTTACCCTGGCATGTCCACAAGTCATAATGCATCGACAAACCGCCTGTTTGCTAACATGCTTTTATATGTAGATGATGGCGGTACCACTTTTACAGCTAATCCTTCGAGTGGTACCCTCAGTCCGGAAGCCTCACAGGACATAACCCTGACTTTTACCGCCGGTCCTTCACGAACGGTTCATCAGTCTGCCATTCGCGTTTACAGCAATGACCCTTCAAGTGAGCTGGTCGAAATTCCGATAAAAATCACGGTGAAAGTTGTTGGCCCGGTTTCGTTCGGGCTAATTGCACCGGCCAATCACGCAGAAGTACCTGGTCAGAATGTGGTTTTCTCGTGGCAAAATGCACTTAATCCCGATGAAAATGAGGTCATTACCTACACGATCCAGATTGCTTCAGATTCCGAATTCAGCAACATCCTGAAAACGGCCGAAGTCACAGGTCTGAACCATACATTTACTGATGGATTACCAGATGGAACGGTGTACTGGCGGGTTACCGCACGTGATCAGACCGGAAGAACCCGTGTTTCCAATCCGGCCAGCAGGACTCTTGTTGTCGATGGTATTGCACCAGCAGTAACTGCCTGGATGCTTCATTCAACTGATAATGCACTGGGCAACAACCTTTCACTGGCTTATTCATATGGCACTGATTTGGTTGGAGAGCCTGCTGTTACGGCCACTTTGTCCGGAGAGACAGTCAATCCGAAAGAACATATGCTCTTTGATTCGGGTTACCGGATCTACATGACCTATTTCCACGATCTTGATACGGGTCTGTTCATATTCAGTGTTTCAGGACAGGATGAAGCAGGAAATACCGGGCTTGCAGAAAAACGTTTGCATATTCTTCGCCTCTCGCCGGGTGGAAAGCATACCGTTCCTCTGGAAGATTTCAAAATCCAGCTCGAATTTCCATCAGGAGTGGTGAACACCACGAGCTATCTGGCACTTGATTATGCAGATCTGGATCATAAGTATGCCTTTGACATGGATATGAAGCCGGTAGGAGGAATGGTTCAGTTTAACAGGAACCTGACCTTTAACAAATCAGTGCAGATTTCAATGAGTTATGCTCATCAGCCTGAATGGAAGGATGAACGCTTTGTGTCTGCTTACCAGTGGAATGAGGAGACCAAAGAATGGAACTGGCTGCCTGGACAGGGCAAAAATGGAAAGGTTACTGCCTCCATTAATCGTACAGGAACGCTTGCACTGTTCTACAACGAGAACCGCCCCGAGTTACCAACCGAAGTGGTTCTGAGCCAGAACTACCCGAATCCGTTCAACCCAACAACGGTCATTCCATTTTCGCTGCCGGCTGAAACGGCAGTCACCATCCGGGTCTACAACGTGATGGGACAGGAAGTTGCTGTTCTGATGAACAATGAACTGAAACCTGCCGGATTCCATACGGCTACCTGGAATGGAAAAACCACAGAAGGAGTGGCTTCCTCCGGAGTCTATTTCTACCAGATCATTGCTGGTAATGTGGTCAAAACTTTAAAAATGACTCTTGTGAAGTAAGGAGAGTACCATGTTTTCTACTGTAATCACCAAATACATTCTCCGTTTACTTGTCGGAATCACTCTGGCTGCCGGAATCATCTCTTGCGGAGAAGAAGAAGTTGATCCGACCATTCAGGATAAGGTCGATGATGGCTGGGCCCAGTTTAAATCCGGGAACTATGCAAGTGCCCTGGAAACCTTTAAACAGGCCTACCTCGAACTGATAAAAGATGGTAAGCGGTTGCCCAATGCAGAATTGGCTCTGGGATGGGGATACTATCGCCTGAATCAACCCGATTCAGCTGTAAAATATCTCACCATGTGCATGAACGATGAAAAGGAAGCGATCATACCGTATTCCTTTATTGAATTGTACGATCTGGATAACACCGTCGATCATGCAATCATGCCAACATCCGACATGCTGGCCAAACTGAAAACATTTCTCACAACAGAAAGGCCCAGTTACGTTTTCCAGTATGACAACTCAATCAATCACAGTGATGGGGCATTGACTGGCGCCCAGATACAGTTTAAACTCAAGGATTACGCTAAGTCTGTTGAGTTTATTCAATTGATTGATAAGTCCTTCGCACCCGATCCGGAGTCGCAGGATTATGTCAAACAGATCCTCGATAAACTGGATACACTGGTTGCAGCAAACGGTTAGACTCTGTTAAATAAAAAAGCCCCCGGGTCGATGGAAATTCCATGAAAACCCGGGGGCTTTTTTTTGTGTAATGGAATCAGTCTTCTTCCTCTACCTGAATTTTATAGAGCGTCTCCCCTGGTTTAACCATGCCATAGCGGCTCCTGGCCACTTCTTCAAGGTATCTTTTATCGGATTTCAGTTTTCTGATTACCACCTTCAGTGAGTCCTGCCTTTTTATCTCGAGGGTGATCGCATCACGCAGCTTACGATTTTCAATTTCCAGGTCAATCCGCCTGTAAATACCACTGTCACCAAATAACAAACTCCATGTCAGGGGAACAGACACAACCACGACAGTTGACAGGACAGGGCGGTATTTGAATTGCCGGGCAATGGCAGTCAGGGTTTTCTGAAGGTAGTCAGGTATTCTCATGAATTGGTAAAGGTACTGAAAAGTATAAAAACAAAAAAAGGGGTCCTTGCAGACCCCTTTTTATCATCATCCGTTTGTGATTATTTACGGATATTGTAAAAGGCTTCCAGTCCGGGGTAGTTGGCAGAATCACCAAGTTCCTGCTCGATGCGCAGAAGTTGATTATACTTGGCAATCCGGTCGGTCCGGCTTGTTGAACCCGTTTTAATCTGACCAGCATTTGTGGCCACAGCAATATCAGCAATCGTGGTATCTTCAGATTCACCACTGCGATGGGAAATGATGGTGGTGTATCCAGCACGATGAGCCATCTGAATGGCTTCAAACGTTTCGGTAAGCGTGCCGATCTGGTTAACTTTAATCAGAATGGAGTTGGCAACGCCTTTTTGGATACCACGTTTAAGAATTTCCGGATTGGTAACAAACAGGTCATCACCCACTAACTGAACTTTCTTGCCAACGAGGTCGGTAAAATATTTCCAGCCTGTCCAGTCGTTCTCAGCAAGTCCATCCTCAATGGAAATGATCGGATACTGATTTACCCAATTTTCCCAGTATTTGGCCATTTGTTCACTGGTCAGTTCACGCTTATCCGATTTCTTGAAGATGTACTTGCCATCTGCCCACAATTCGGAGGTAGCAGGATCCAATGCAATGAAAATGTCCTGACCTGCTTTGTATCCGGCTTTCTCGATGGCTTCCAGAATTACTTCAACAGCCTCATCATTGGCCTTCAGGTTGGGAGCAAAGCCACCTTCATCGCCAACGGCGGTGGAGTATCCCTTTTTCTTCAGGATGGATTTCAGCGTGTGGAAGGTTTCTGCACCCATGCGGAGCGCTTCTGCAAAAGTCGGTGCACCAACAGGCATAATCATGAATTCCTGAAAATCCACGTTATTGTCGGCATGGGCACCACCATTGATAATGTTCATCATCGGAACCGGCAGAGTGTTGGCGTTAAATCCACCCAGGTACCGATAGAGGGGAACACCTAATTCATTGGCAGCTGCACGGGCACAGGCCATTGAAACAGCCAGAATGGCATTGGCACCCAATTTGGCTTTATTATCGGTCCCATCCAGATCAATCATCAGATTATCAATTCCGACCTGATCAAAAACATTGGCTCCAACCAGTTCAGGTGAAATGACATCTTCAACGTTCTCAACTGCCTTAGTGACTCCTTTGCCCATGTAACGCAGCGGATCACCATCGCGCAATTCAACAGCTTCATGCTCACCGGTCGACGCACCGCTGGGCACAATGGCACGGCCAACGATTTCATTCTCGGTAATGACTTCTACTTCAACAGTCGGATTCCCGCGGGAATCCAGCACTTCCCGGGCAATGATTTCGTCAATCAGGGAAATCAGGTGGGCGTTCATGGAGGCTCCTTTTTACATGGTTAAAAATTCAAATGGAATACAAAAATCTTTATCTTCCGGTTCAAAATCAATTTAGTGTGATTAATGAAAGATTAAAGAGTGGGGCGAATTCTCATCCTGATGCGACATGGTGATGCCGGGTTTTCAAACGGGGTTTCCGATTCTGAAAGGGGACTCAGTGTCAGGGGAACAGAGGAAATTGCCTTGTCTGCCTCAGAACTGATTAAAACCGGAATTTTTCCCTCGTTCATGATCAGCAGTCCGGTCAGAAGAGCCCGGGAAACGGCGGCCCTCATGATGGACTGTCTGTATCAGAAAAGCCCCATTCACAATCGGACCGATTCCATGGCCTGGCACTACAACAGCCATCCGGCTGCTGCCGCCCTGGATCTGTTAGCCTTTGACAGTGACCTGATGATGGTTGTCAGTCATCAGCCCCTCATCGGTGACCTGATCTGGCAGTGGTGCAGAAAGCGGGTTCCGGTTCCAACAGGTTCCATTTATATCATAGACTATCTTGCAGATAGACATACTATCAGCGGACAAATTATACATCAGATTCAAACAGGGTGATCCATTGAAAATTGCAATCGTCGGATCGGGTGGTCGTGAACATGCCCTCGGCTGGAAACTCAGTCAGTCACCGGGATGCACCGGTCTGTATTTTTTACCAGGAAATGGGGGGACCTCACAACTGGGGACCAACATTCCGGTTAAAGTGAACGAAATAAGCAGACTGGTCGAAACCATCAGGGATCTCGGAATCGGTTTGGTTGTAATTGGTCCCGAAGAGCCTCTGGTCCTCGGTCTTGCAGATGAATTGCGGAAAAAGGGAATCCCGGCCGTCGGTCCCGATTCATGGTGTTCTCAGCTTGAAGGTAGTAAATCCTTTGCTAAGGCATTCATGCAGCGACATCAGATTCCCACAGCCGGCTACCGGATTTTTTATCACCAGGACCGGCAGGAACTCGAGCGGTTTTTACATGCCTCTGCCTATCCGCTGGTCATGAAAGCAGATGGTCTTGCCGCGGGCAAGGGAGTGATAATCCCAACCAGTTACGAAGAAGCTTCCGAAGCGGTTAGGCTTTACTTTGATAATCGTCAGTTCGGTTCAGCTGGTACCACCCTTGTGATTGAAGAGTTTATGGCGGGGGAAGAGGCCACTTTATTTGTTCTGACCGATGGAATCCGGTGGAAATTGCTTCCTGTGGCTCAGGACCATAAACGGATTGGCGATGGAGATACAGGCAAAAACACAGGTGGAATGGGAGCCTATGCACCTGCTCCGGTCGTTGATGATCATTTGCTGAAACAGATAGAGCAAACCATCGTGAAGCCTACCATTGAAGGCCTGGCAAGTGAAGGACACCCTTACAATGGAATATTGTATGTCGGGTTGATGATCACGCCGGAGGGACCGAAAGTGGTCGAATACAATGTCCGGTTTGGTGATCCGGAATGCCAGGTTGAAATGATGCTGGTAGAATCTGACCTGTTGCCGGTCATGACCGGAATTGCAAACTTTTCCTTGCCAGATCAGATTCAGATCAAACCTGGCTATGCTTCAGTGGTTGTGGCTGCCGCTGCTGGTTACCCTGATGAGTATGAAAAGGGAAATCGTATCAGGTTCGATGGGGCAGATTCTGACCATCGGGTTATCTTTCACGCAGGTACCCAACTTTCAGACAACGGAGTCGTCACCTCGGGTGGCCGGGTTTTAAACAGCTGTGCGTATGGTCCCACATTGGAGGAAAGTCTGAAAGCTGCCTATGACCACCTTAAAACGGTTTCTTTTGAGGGAATGCACTTTCGTCATGACATTGGAAAAAAAGGATTAAACAGGCTGATATGAGCAGAATTTTAGTGACCGGCGGTGCCGGATTTATTGGAAGTCACCTGACCGATGCATTTATCGCAGCCGGACATGAGGTTTGTGTGGTCGATAATCTGTACTCCGGATTTCGTCACCAGGTTAATTCTTCAGCCCGGTTTATTGAGATGGACATTGCCGACAGAGCCATCGAGACGATTTTTCTCGATTTCCGTCCGGAGGTTGTGGTTCATCAGGCGGCTCAGATGGATGTCAGGAAAAGTGTGTCCGACCCGATGTTTGATGCAAAGGTTAACATTCTGGGATCCATCAACCTGCTGGAATCATGTAGAAAATACGAAGTCCGTAAGGTTCTGTTTGCTTCGACTGGTGGGGCCATTTACGGAGAGCAGGATTACTTTCCGGCCGATGAAAACCATCCGCTCCGACCCGTTTCGCCCTATGGTATCTGCAAGGCGACCGTTGAAAAATACCTTTTCTACTATCACACCGTCTACGGACTTTCCTACATTTCACTCAGATATGGCAACATCTATGGTCCGAAGCAAAATCCCCATGGTGAAGCTGGTGTGATTGCCATCTTTGCGAAAAAATTGCTGGCAGGAGCACAACCGGTTATCAATGGCGACGGCCTGCAGACAAGAGACTATACATTTGTTGGCGATGTGGTGAAAGCAAACCTCCTGGCTCTGAATCATCAGGGGTCCGGAGTGTTCAATGTAGGCACGGGTCATGAGACCACGGTTAACGAATTGTTCCATCTGATCAACAGCGGTCTTGGAACCGGTGCCAACGAGGTTCATGCTGAAACAAAGGCCGGAGAACAGCGCCGATCCGTGCTTTCCAGTGCAAAAATCAAATCGGAAATGGGGTGGGCCCCATCCACCACGCTTAAAGATGGTTTGCCTGAAACCCTTCGCTGGTTTTCAGAAACTTATCGGTCATGATCTGTCTGTTTCTGATTCTTCAGAGTCTGCTCATCCATCCCGTCCGGACTGTAACAGTCCCGGACCATTCCGAAAAAGTCGGAATTTCTGTGACGGGAGATTTGTATTTGCTCTCCTCAACAGCAAATACCATTTACCGGTTATCCGCAGACGGGCAATTGATCGGCCAATATGGAAGAAAGGGAACTGGGGCTCAATTTTTAAATCAGCCGGTTTCCTTGTGGTGCAGCAATGATCTTCTGATTCATGTGGCCGACCGGAATAATCATCGGATTACCACACTCAGCCGGGAATTGGGCCTGATTGGGCAGATGGAAGGAATCCCGTTTGACGGACAGGAAGAACGGTTCAGATATCCGGGAGGTGTCGTGGTCACTCCGGGCGGAGACTGGTTTATTCTGGATACAGGAAACAAACGAATCATCCGGTTGAATCCGCGCCAGACCATTACTTCTTTACTTGGTGATATTGATGCTGGACTTGGACGACTTATTCAACCTGACCGGTTGATTCTGACAGAGAACCGGTTGTTTGTTCATGACCAAGCAGGTGCAACCTGGCAGGAATTTGATGGGTTCGGAAATACGCTTCAATCCTTTCCAGATTCGCTTGGCACTCCTGCTTCTGTTTTATCAACCCTCTGTTTCGTTCGTCAGGATGGAAGAATCCTCAGGGAAAAATCAACCGGTGAGTGGCAGCAATTGAGTCTTCCCGAAGGATCACAGGTCCTCGATGTCGTATCAAAGGGAAATCAGCTTTTTATCCTCACTAACCGACTATTATTGACGTATTTGCTTGAAATGGAGTAATATATTCTTCCTGATAGGGATAATTTGCCCATTTAATGCATACTCGCAGCTTTGGGTGGCTAATCAGGATTCAGTGGCATTACATGGTCAGGTTGGTAATCCGGTCTCAACCGGCCGGTCCGAATTACTTCTTCCCGATTCCTTTTCACTTTCAGTTACAGACACCACCCTCTCGGTTCTGTATGACCAGGTAACAGGTACATTGCTTGTAAGGGGGTTAGATGATTGGCTGAAAAACCATCCGGCAGACACCCTATACCTTCGTTACCGGTACTATCCATTTGTTTTCCAGAAGGAATACCGTCGGTATGCCCTTGGGAAAACACCCACCGATGCCAATCTGGCTGTTTCTGAACAACCAACCGGACCCGATTTCTTCCAGCAATGGAGAAGTGACCGAAAGTTGCGTAAATCGGGTTCCTTCGTCCGGGGTGTGACCCTGGGATCGAACCGCGATCTGGCCGTCAACAGCGGATTCAGGCTTGAATTGGAAGGACAACTGACCGACGATGTAGAAATCGCAGCGATCCTGACCGACGAAAACTTACCGATTCAACCGGAGGGAAACACGCAAACCCTTCAGGAAATAGACCAGGTATATATCCGGCTCAAACATCCCATTTACCAGATGACGTTGGGGGACTATCAGGTCACACGTGCAGGATATGAACTTTCCTCCTACACCCGAAAATTACAGGGCCTGGATTTGCAGGCCGATTGGTCCACTTTCCGGACGGGATTAGGATTTGCAAACATGAAGGGAATTTGGACATCAAATACGTTCAATGGAACAGATGGGAGTCAGGGACCTTACCGGCTGAGGGGTAAAAAGCAGGAAAAATTCATCCTGGTTCTGGCAGGTTCAGAAAGGGTCTATCTGAATGGTGTTCAGCTCACACGGGGTGAAAGCAACGATTATGTGATTGACTATGCCTCAGGCGAGATCAGCTTTACTCCTGCCAATCTAATAACCTCAGCTTCACGTGTCACCGTGGATTTTGAATATTCCGACCGGCAGTTCGCCCGGGATTTCTATTCGGGTGAAGCGGGGATCCGGCTGTCTGATGGGGCCTTTCAATCAACCATACATTTCCTTCGTGAAGCCGACAATCCAAATACTCCGGTTGAGGCAGAATTAACCCGGGCCGACAGGGACATCATCCGGCAGGCAGGAAATGATCAAACAAAGGCGTTCAGGTCAGGTATTGATTCGGTGGGACGGGAACCTGTGACCGGCAAAAGCCTTGGATTTTACCTGAAGGCAGATACATTAACCACTCAGGGACTGATCGCGGTTTATCGCTATGCACCAGGACATCCGATGGCCTTGTATAACATACGGTTTTCCGAAGTGGAGCAAGGCAGGGGGTCCTACATCCGTCGGAGCATTGGTGTCTATGAATGGACACAATCGGGTGGGAATTATGAACCAGTTTATTTCCTACCGGTTCCCGTCTCTTCACAATCGGTGAATTCCCGGACCATCTGGACACCCATTGCCGGTTTAAAGTGGATTAATGAATGGTCTGTTTCCTCCGTGGACCGAAACCTGCTCTCGGAAGGTAGCAACGAGCAATCCAATGACGGAGCGGTCATTAACAGGCTGTCATGGAACTCTGATTCCTTGTCTTTCCCCGGCTTGACTGCAGCACGCGGGGTGTGGTCTGTTTCCGGATTTCAGAGATACCAGGGAGCCGGTTATCAGTCACCTGACCGGAATCAGGATGTTGATTTTTACCGCAATCTGGGCGTGGACCCGCTCGAATCCTCCCTGGAAAGACAATGGGAAGCAGGAACCAGCTGGCAATCAAAAACGCTGACTCTTCAAACCTCTTACAGCCGGTTTTCCAGGGGTAATGACTTATCGACCGACCAGATAAAGGGTCAGATCAGTCAGTACCTGTTTAATCCGCTCTTTACTGATTACCGGGTTAACGTTTCCAAATCCAGGCAGTCCCTTTCCCGTGCTTCAACCAGGTGGACCCAACATGCCCTGGATGGCGATTTCAGGTTTGAGCATCTGTCTCCATTTTTCTCGGGATTATATGAAAACAGAGAAAACCGGGGCCCCGTTGATTCATTGCTGACTGGTTCATTCAGAGCAGTTGAAGGAACCGGAGGCCTCAGGCTCACGACCTCTGGTTATTCAGCCAATTCATCATTAAAGGTGAGGAACGAATCGGAACCCGTGGCCGGAAGTCTGACTCCTTCTGCCTCGGCCTGGACTGGAAAACTGGAGGCAAGAACCCTTTCTGATGACCCCCTGACCGGATCTCTTATGGTAACCCATTACCGGAAATATTTTACTAAACCGTTTCGTGAACAGGGGAACCAGAACACAGAAGCAACTCTGGTGGATATGTCTGCCCGGTGGGCACCTTTTGATGAAGCCGTAGTGCTTGACTGGGATTACCAGGTTAACACCCAGAAAACGTCGAGGATGGACCGGTTTTTTGTGAAGGTGCAGCCAGGATATGGTAACTACATCTGGGTAGACAGGAATGAGAATGGGATACCGGAAGACAATGAATTTGAATTGACCCGTTTCGATGACGGAGACTATATCCTGAGGACCTACCCCGGAGAAACACTCGAACCAATCGTGGATCTTAAAACACAGTGGAGACTAAACCTGAATCCTTCTCTTCATCCGGTGTTTTCTGTTTTACCCGATGAAATCCGTCAGCGTTGGACATCAGAAACGGTTCTTCGAATCGAGGAAAAATCAAAAACCTCCCGGGTAACTGATATCTACTTTTTAAATCTGAGTACATTTTTCAAGGAACCCAATACACTTTCCGGACTCCGGCAATTGATTCAGGATTTCTATCTCGATCCAAATAACCGGCTGATGAACTGGCGGTTCCGTTATGAGACCAGAAAAAGTCTGGTGCAATATTCAATTGACAGCGAAAAACGACGCTATGAGGAGTATTCCATCCGGTTAAATGCCCGTCCCTGGCAGAATTGGACGACCAGAACCGATGCCGGTTTTTCTGTCACCGGATACGAGAGTGCATCCGGCTTACGACCTGACTTCCTGATAAACAGCCTGTCAGTTGTCCCCGATGTCAGCTACCGTTTTCTGGCAGGGTGGGAAGCGGGCCTGAAGTCAAATGCCGATTACCGGTGGCAGTCCGGCCGGAAGGATCAAAATGCATTCATTCTCAGCGAAACCGGCCGGTTAATCTGGTCCATTCCGCAAAAAGGTCGCCTCAGAGCCGAAGGGGAATGGAGCCAAACCTCTTTAAAATCACCTGAAGGTGTGAATCAGGTTCCATATGAACTAACCAATGGGAATCCGGGTGGAAGATTGCTGCGCTGGAGTTTCTTTTTCGACTATCAGGTTAGTCAGATGGTGACCGCATTTTTTACCTACGATGGACGGAAAATCAATGAGGAACCGGTAATTCATACGTTGAAGGCCGAAGTACGGGCCATTTTCTGAAAAAGTCTGAAAACCCGCGTTCAGAATCGTATTTTTATTGCCGATCCCGTTTCAGACATAACAAGATGAATCCAATCCGACGGTACGCCAACTCAGCACTGAATCTGGTATTACCATCCAGGTGTTACCACTGTAAGGTGCTTACCACTTCTGAATACCCGTTTTTATGTATTTCCTGCCTGACGGGCATGAAAGTCTACCGAAAAGAAGGGGATCTGAATTCGGTCCTCACAACCCGGTTAGCGGGTAAATTAAAAACAGAAAGTATCACCACCTTATACTGGTTTCAAAAAAATGCGGCCATTCAGACTCTGCTCCACACTTTAAAATATCAATACAGACCGGGCATTGGGGAATGGCTGGGTGAAATGCTGGGAGAACAATTGGTTTCTGCAGGTATGACCGGTCCACTTTGGTTGATACCGGTCCCCATCCATCCGCTGAAGAAGATTGAACGTGGTTATAATCAGGCTGGTCTGATCGCCCGGGGAGTCTGCCGCCAACTGAAGAACTCTGTTTTGCTCGAGAATCTGATTCTCAAATCGTCATTGCGCACTTCACAAACCAGGTTGGACCGTTTATCCCGCTGGAAAAACAAACAACAGGATATGGAATTGAATTCAATCGAATCATTGGCCAAATTTGACAGTCCGCATTTCCTCATTATTGACGATATTATCACTACCGGGGCCACCATCGGGCAGGTTGGCAAACTGCTGTCTGATGCGCTGCCTGCCTCAAAATTGTCCGTTGCCACCATCGCTGTAACAGAATAGGAAGCACATGTCAGTTATAGATCAGATCACCCAAAAAGCCAAAGGTTACAATCAGCGAATCGCCTTTCCTGAGGCCACCGAACCGCGAACACTGAAGGCAGTATCCATTCTCACAGACCAATCGATTTGCAGGTGCATTCTGGTCGGCAACCATAATGAAATTCAGAAGGCCGCCACTGAAAATGGCATCCAGTTGTCTTCCCGGATTTCCATTATTGATCCGTCTTCAAGCGATCGAAACTCCGATTATACTAATGAGTTCTTTAACCTAAGAAAGGCAAAAGGGCAGACGCATGAACAGGCCCGTGAGAGAATGAAGGATCCTTTATTCTTTGCAGCCATGATGGTGCGTCGGGGTGATGCAGACGGTGCTGTTGCAGGAGCCATCACAACAACAGCAGATGTGCTTCGTGCAGGTATTCAGGTCATTGGACTTAGAGAAGGAAACCGCACGGTTTCCTCTGTTTTTCTGATGAATTTACCCGGTGGAAAAGTGGTAACCTACGGAGATTGCGCAGTCGTTCCGTACCCTGATGCCGCTCAACTGGCTGATATTGCGATTGCCTCTGCAGACACCCACCAGGCCCTCACAGGTGAAATCCCCAAGGTGGCCATGCTTTCCTTTTCCACAAAGGGAAGTGCAGCTCATGAGGCGGTCACCAAGGTTACCGATGCTCTTGCTTTGGTCACAAAAATGCGTCCCGGGCTGGCCGTGGATGGCGAGTTACAATTCGATGCGGCATGGGTGGCCGCTGTTGGTCAGCGGAAGGCACCAGGATCTGAAGTAGCAGGGAAGGCCAACGTGTTTGTTTTTCCGAACCTCGATGCAGGAAATATCGGTTATAAAATCACCGAACGTGTGGGTGGGGCCGATGCCATTGGACCCATTATTCAGGGGCTTGCAAAACCGTTGAATGACCTGTCGAGGGGATGCAAGGCGGAAGACATTGTTACTGTTGCTGCCGTTTGTGCAGTAAAAGCCAAGGAAAACAGATAGCCAGCTGGTAGACCTTAGGACAAAAACAAAAAAGGCGCTCAGAGCGCCTTTTTTGTTAACTGAAGATTCACTTGCTTACTTAAAATAGTTAGCGTTTATCTCAATGTAGTTTTTCCACTTATCAGGAACTTCGTCAATCTGGAAAATGGCCTGAACCGGGCATTCTGGTTCGCAGGCACCACAATCAATACACTCATCCGGATTAATGTATAACTGCTTTCCCTCTTTCTGATCAAAACCTTCAGCAGGCTGAATACAATCGACCGGACATACTTCGACACATGCCGTGTCGCAGGTGCTTACACAGGGTTCACAAATGATATAGGGCATAACTTCCTCGATACAAGTTTAATGGTGGACGAACGACATGACAAAAATATAAAACCCATCCTGAAATTCAACCCTTGCAATTCAGGAAGATCAGTTTCCTCCACCCTGAGGTGCAACCGGCTTCGGATTCACGGTGATGGTTACCGATTCCGTAACAGTATCGATACCATCATTAACTGTGAAATCAATGGTATAGGTCCCCGGCAGCGTGCTATCCCAGCTGAACTCTCCGTTAGCCGGATTAAATCCTGATCCGGCCGGATTGTTTTTAACACCAAGCGAGAGGGTCTCTTCATCCTGATCGGAGGCAGTGGCAGTAAGGCGAATCGCTTCACCAGCCATAACCGTTCTTGTTCCGTTCACGGCAAGAACAGGTTTACGATTGATGTTCTTCACTGTCAGATTGAAAGTGGCCTCAGCCTGGGCGCCTTCAGGATCAACAGCGGTCAGTGTAAACGGCCCGTAGTTGCCTGCCTGAGTATATCCAGGGGTCCATGTGAAAACCAGTGTTTTTACATCGAAAGTAGCACCAGCAGGTAATTCGCCATCAAGACGGATGGTGAGCGCTTGCCGGTCTGGATCGGCTGCTTTAAAAGTTACCGAAATGCGTTGGTTCTCATCGCCGGAGATATCCTTCACATCACTAAGCACGGGATTCCGGTTAATATTCTGAACTGAAACGCTGACGGGCAGAACCGAAAATCCGCCTTCCGGATCTGTTGCTTTTACCTGGATGGTATACGGACCTGCCTGTTCGAAGGTGGGAGTCCATTCCAGAACCCCATCCTGTGAACCGAGCCGGGCACCCTGAGGTAGATCCTGAGAAGAATAGGTCAATACCTGACGATCAGGATCCTGGGCAACAATTACCAGCCGAAGTGCTTCATTTTCGTTTACCGATACAGGTTCAACAGGAGTGAATTCAGGCAGACGGTTAACGTTTGAAACCGTAATCTGAACCTGCTTATCTGTTTTGGCTCCTTCTTCATCGGTGGCAGTTACCGTAACGGTGTAGGAACCGGCCTGCTCAAAATCAGGTGTCCAGTTTAAGGAACCTGTCATGACATTAAAGTCCATTCCCTGTACCAGTCCGGTAATGTCGAGAGTGACTTGCTGTCTGTCCGGATCGGTTGCGGTAACCGTTAGCATTAACGGTTTGTTCTCGGCGACCAGTTGGGAAGGGATGTCGGCAAAAACAGGGAAACGATTCACATTGGCAACCGAAATGGCAAAGGTAACCTGGTCGGTTCCATCAAGAGGGTCTTTGGCAGCCAGAGTTAAATCATAGGTGCCGGATTGTTCATAAGTTGGCGTCCAGGTAAATAACTGCTTTTCTGCATCAAAAGTGGCCCCTGCAGGAAGAGGTAACAGGGTAAGAGTTAATTTTTCCTTGTCAGGGTCGGTAATTCTGAACTGATAAGTGAAGAGTGAATTTTCTTTCGCATCAAGAACTGCATTAACTGGTTCAATTACCGGATTACGGTTGACGTTCTCAACCGTCATTTTCATGTCCTGAGCGGCTGTAAGCCCGCTGGGATCGGAAATTTTAAAATTAAGAGTATAGGTGCCCGCCTGGAAGAAATCTGGTGTCCAGATAAAGGTAGAATCCTTAAGCTCAGATCCTTTCGGAAGGTCTTTTCCTGAGAAAACCAGTTTGCCCAGATCTTCAACATCCGGATCAGCCCCGGTTAACCTGAATTCCAGCAGTTCATTTTCCTTAGTACTCTGATCTTTTACAAGGTAAAGCACCGGTGCGCGGTTAACATGGTTAACAGTTATGGTGATTTCTTCTGAATCTGATTGAATACCAGCTCCATCCGAATCTGAATCTTCTACTGTAAAACGAATTGTGTAAGTTCCTGATTGTTCAAAGGTGGGAGTCCAGTTAAACGAACCGGATACAAGATCAAATGAGGCTCCTTCGGGCAAAGCAGTCGTCGACATCCGTAGTTTACCATCATCCTCCTTATCAGGATCAGACCACTTAACGATAAATGGGAGGCCTTCATTTTCATTTACAGTCTTGGGGCCAATCTCAGCCAGTACAGGAGGACGATTGACATGGGTAACCGTCACATTAAAGGTGACGACCGCTTCAAGACCTGCTGGATCATTTACACCAAACTGAACCGGGTAGTTACCGGATTGTTCGTAGGTAGGTGTCCATGAAAATTTCAATGTGGCAGGGTCAAATGCTGCTCCCTGTGGCATCTGTCTTGCAAAATGAACGAGCTTTCCTTCGTCTTCCCGGTCAGGGTCTGTACCTGAACTGATTACCAATTCAAATGGTTTGTTTTCAGGAATGGTTACAGGTTCAACCAATGCAAGTGAAGGGGAACGGTTCACATGGTTGACAACAACCGTGACTGTATCAACGTCATACAAAGCGGCATCTGTATCTTCGGTGATAGCAAAGTAGATGCGGTACCTTCCCGATTGTTCGTAGGTAGGTGTCCACGTAAAAGTTCCTTGCTCAATGTTCCATTCTGCTCCTTCAGGAAGGTTTTCTGCAGAGATAATCACCTTTGAGCCATCAGGATCAAATCCTTTTCTTGCAAAAGTTAAAAGAGCGTTTTCATCAACCACCTGATTCGAAATGCTTTCAATAATTGGAGGTGAGTTATACTTGTAAAGAAGAATTCCTTCGCTGCTCGAGGCGAACACATTCTCGTTAAGTTTGGTGATTGAAATGATTTCACCCTCTTCCTTTGTCCGGAAATCGGCAGTCAGACTTCCAGTTGCTGAGTAGGAGAGGATATAGATACCATCGGTCCCGCTGGCAAGAAAGAAGTACTTCCCTGACTGCAGGATCGATTGAGCATCCCCGCGGGTTGGAACTGATTCAATCAAACGGGCAAATCCTGCGGAATTCAGGGTGAAAACCTTTAATCCTTCCGGTCCGTCTGCCACCAAAAGCCGGGATCCTGATTTGATGATATCTTTCGGTGTACCACCGGTTTTAAATGAAGAAAGATATCGTGGGGAAGCAGGCGTGGAGATATCGAATACCTTGATTCCTTCTTCCTTATCAACCACAAAAAGGGTATCGTTAACAATCTGTGTTCTCCAGGCCCAGGACCACCGAGAAACCGTTTTATAGTTGCTTAATTTGGTAAAGGATCCATCCGGATTCAGCTGATAACTGGTCAGTCCGGCGGAGGCTTCTGCTGCATAGAGAATATCTCCTTTAACTGCGACATCCCATACTTCTGTCACCGGTTTAAAACTGAAAAGCTTTTCCAATTTTTCACCACGGGTGTCAAAGACCAGAATTCCATTCAAGTTGTCAGTGATGTAGAGGAAATCACCATTTTTTGCAATGCCCCCTGTTAACAGACCAACTTCGGCAGAATTGTTCGAAATCTGTGTCAGGCTGTCGCCATTGTGGACTTTCAGGGTGTAGACCCCTTTACTTTGCGAAACCACAAATAGTTTGTCAGACTCAATTACCGACCGAAGGTAAGTAGCATCCCCCTCAGTACCTCTTTTAACATAGGTGAGAGATCCTTTCCCAGGACCGGGCTTCTGTGCCTGAATCGGAGAAAATGATAACGTTGCCACCGATGTAATGACAGCGGAGAACAGGAAAAATTTAGTCATTGCGAAACACCCTGGGTTCAAGTAAATTGAGACAAAAAAGTCAATGTCAAAAGTATTTTACCTGACCGGTAAAAGCAAGAAACAGACCCCCGCAGCCTTACCAGTGAAATTATTTTACATTTTTACCTTTACAATCTTTCTGGTCACACCTTTCCCTGTTTTTTCACAAAAAATTCAGATTTCTGGTTTCGGGGAACCGGGCCATGCGTGGAACCAAAACCCTCCTGTGCCGTTCAGCAACCAGCCTGTAAACGAAATATTTACCATTTTGTCTGATTTTATGGCCGGATATGGCCATTATCATTGCCGCGTTGATTCGATTACTTTTCTTTCGGACTCGGTGCTGCTTTGGGGTGATGAAGGGCCAATCAGCCTTTGTGGCCCGGTTTCATTTTCTGCGCCACCTGCTTTTCCACCGCCAGAAACCGGTAAATTGGTAACAGGTTCAGTTTTTTCCCAAACGGTAGCCGAGGCCTACCTGATCAGGCTGTTGTCGGTAGCAACCGAAGCAGGCTTTCCCTTCATGACCTTTCGTCCTGAATTCAGGTTTCGGAAGGTCAATGAGGATACCATTTCGGTAAGCATTCTGATCCAGATTGAGGACACCTCAAGGGTTCGTCTGAGCGGCATTACAGCCGACGGAAATAAAGAAGTAAGCACCAGGGTTATAGAACGCATCAGCAGGATAAGGGATGGCATGGTTTATTCGCCCGAAACCGCTGCTGCCATCCGTTCCCGGCTTCTTGCCAGTGAATTATTTAAATCTGTTTCAGAACCAACTTTTCAGATCACAGGCGAGAACAACTATCAATGGTACGTTAAGGTTGAGGAAAAACCGTCCTCCAGATTTGATGGGATCATCGGATACTCGCCTGCAAGCCCATCCAAACCAGCTTCTCTGAATGGATTGATTGATATCCGGCTGAAAAATTTCCTTGGGAACGCCCGTCGGCTTGACTTGTACTGGTCAAGGGAAGACAAATGGTCGCAGGAATACCGGCTCAATCTGGCTGAACCATGGATTCTCGGATTTCCAATCGACCTGAAACTCGCAGCCGGTCAGCTGAATCAGGATTCCACCTTTATCCGCCAGCAATATTCGGGTGGTATCGACTATTTTGGAATCGACAAATTGTCCATTTCGGCCGGACTGGAAACTGGCTTTACCACCGGACTTTCAAATCGCCTGACCAGACAAACAGGCCCAACCGTATTAAACAGCAGAAAACTGGTTTTCCTGACAGGTATCACCTATGATGACCGGAAAGGGAAGTCACTGGTCACCAACGGACACACTGTATCGGCAACCCTGGGTTATGGAAACAAACAAATCACCGGACCGGATAGCGTGGTAGCGGTCCGTTCAGTCAGGAAATCAAACCCGTGGTTACAGGTTGATGCAACGCTGTCAGTCTGGAAACCGGTGGGAAATCAGCTGATCTGGTATGGATCCCTCAGAGCCAATCACCGTTCGGTGGAAGAACCAGAACTATCGGACCTTATACGAACTGGCGGAATCAACACCATGCGAGGCTATCGTGAGAATCAGTTTCTCGCCATCCGGCAGGGAATTCTGGTAAACGAGCTCCGCTTTCCATTCGAAGAAGAAAGCTACCTGCTGGCTTTCCTGGATGCCGGTTACCTGGTGACCCCACGGATTGAAAAAGCAGGGCTGAAGCCAACCGAAATGTCAGTGATCGGGTATGGAATAGGGCTGATGATCAGAACACCGGTGGGCATTACCCGGTTTTTATTTGCTCTCGGAAAAGGCGATACCTTCAGTACCGGTAAAATTCACCTGGGCTTGATGAACGAGTTCTGAGACAGATCAGCTGGCTCACACAGATAAAACACAGATTTGTTCCCAATATCTGTAATGAGCACGATGATGGGTTTCTGGCTGTAATCAACCGACCGGTTCTGATACCTGCCCTGAAAAGAATCAATGTCAACCCGGCTATATTTCTTCTTGAAAATCAAAGGTCTTTCCCGGACCAACCCTCCTAACATGCGATCCAGGAAACTTAGTTTATAGTATTGATTGTCAAGCAAATAATATTGGATAAATAATGGTTCCACGCCAGTTGTTTTGCCAAGACAAAGCCAGGTCCCCGGCTGAATGGGTTTTAGGTTGAGAGCTTCTGCTGTGACCCCTGCCAGCCCTGAAACGAGCAATGCAGGATCTGGCCAGTAAATCGAGTCGGGTCCTTCTGAATGGGATGGAATCTGATCAGGCTGATGATCAGATTGAAACCAGACTCCATCAATCCAGACAGATCTTGCAGTAATTTCCGGATTCAGATTCCGGTGAATCAGAACCTCCCGGCATTCCCTCTCATAGGAAACCGCAATGGTTTTAAACCCACGATTGATCCAGATGGTTGGATCTTCCATCGGGGAAAGTTTGATAAGGACCGGTTGTTTTTCCGCCACCTTCAAACCGGAGGGATCGGGACGATAACCCGCCATTCGCTTTGTCCCTGAACGACGCATAGGGTCTGCATAGACAAAAACAGTGGGGTCGGGAATCAGGTTGGTTGAATCCCCGTGAAAGACGTTGAGTGAATCCAATTTCCAGAGTGCCCGATTGGCCATCATTTGATAAAAGGCGCTTTCATCCGATTCCCAGCCACTGACCTGTAAGCCGGCCATCAGAAAGGCAACAGTATCGAAGCCGGCTCCCATGGTCATATCCAGAACCTCTGAAACCACCTCCGGAACCAGCGAGGCATGAAAACGGGCCAGTGAGAAGTGAGTGGCCATTTCTAATCGCTGCCCGGAAATCATCCAGAACGGCATGGGAAAGTTTTTATTCTGAAGTCTGGATTTCAACTGAATGGATTCTGATATCCACTGACGCCAGGGATTCGTTACCTCAAATTGTTTTTCAATGCTGGAAGCCAGCCGAAAGACCGATTCCTGATCCTTTTCGATTGCTGACAAATGAGAGAAAAAACGGTCAGGTGAAAGGAAACAGGCAGGTAAATCAGATTCAGGCATTCTGGTTGGTCAGGGCGAGGTATTCCCCGAGTCTGCTGAGCATTTTTTCATCACCGGTGCTGTTGCACAAATAGATCAGATTTTGAAAAATGCGTCTGATCACGGCAGAGGATGTTGGAAACAAAAAGGAATCAATGGGCTCCTGAATGTTGATTTCTGATAAAAACTGGCTGATGTCGGCCGGGTTGAGAACTGCTCCGGAATTATAGCAATCTATAAAGACCAGATCCGGATTGGTGAGGCACAACATAAAATGTCTCGGAAGCGCTGCCGGATGAAGATTAATCCCGCAAGCCCGTCCGACGATCAGGTACAACATGGATAAACTGACCGGGATACCCTGCTTGGTCTTCAGCAACGAAGTAAAATCAGAGTTAGAGAGGTGGTAGTAATTAGAATGATTTCCCGTAAAACGGTGGTTTACATACAGAACCTGATTGATTGCAGACAGTTTGTCCCAGTCGGTATCATACGGATGGCTGTTTTCAATACATTCCTGAATGATGTTATCCAGGACCATCCGGGCATCCAGGGCCTGATTCTGTTCGGCAAACAGGACATTCATACCGATCAGTACATCACCCAGCAGCCGGTGGTCCAGTAACCTGTCCTCAGAAACCAGCCGGATCAGACTTTCCCTGAACCACGCTTCCTTACACTCAAGGTACAGTTCCTGTATGAATTCAGAGGACTCAGAACTGACCTCTCCCATGATCACTTCTAATTGAACCAATGCAGAAAAGTCATGATTCGACTGAAAGAAACGACCGATTTCCTTCCTTATTTCAGGATCGGGGTCCTCTATCAATGTCAGCAGGGCAGAAGGATTCATATAACTGACAACATTCTCTGTTTATCAAATATAATCAGATACAGATGAAGATTACATGAAGCGAAAATTTTTCATATCAGCTATTGAATCACGTACCAGAATAGACTTATATTAAGATTCCGGAGCAAACTGCGCCCGGACTTTAAACATTGGATGCGGCCGCAATACGGACCAATCCAGGAATTACGTCAACTTTTAAAATGACAGATACAAAAAAAACAAAGAAAGCACCGAAAAAACCAAAACAGGGAATCGTTGCCCCCCGGCACAAAATCATGGTGATCGGTCACAGGGGAAACAGTGGATTGCTTCCCGAAAACTCGGTTAACGCGGTTGCCTCCTGTCTGGATGAAAGCACCATTGATGGTGCTGAAATCGATGTTCAGATTACCAAGGATGGCGAACTCATCGTCTTTCATGATGAAGATCTGAGTCGTTTCGGAGGTCCGAAAGCCCGGATTTCCACATTACCCATGGCAGAATTGAAGAAGGTCGATTACGGCGTCCTGTATAATAAAAAATTCAAGGGAGTGGGAATTGCCACCCTCGATGATATCCTGAGTCTGGTTCCGGAAGACTCTGCTGATTTCCTCCTCAACATAGAATTGAAGATCAGTCCGCTTCTGAAGGGTGAGTTTGTGAAAAACTTCGTCAACCGGCTGTACATGCAGGTCGACTCATGGATCGATCCCCGGCATGTTCTGTTTTCCTCCTTCAACTGGGAAAGTCTGGACTTACTCAGACATTACAGTCAGGATATGAAACTGGGCGTGCTTACCGACCAACCCGATGAAAGGGGTTGGATCAGTAAGGTTAAACAACTCAGTGCCCAATACATCATCGTTCCTATATCCAAGGTTGACAAGGAGTTTGAAACTCTGGTTAAGGATGAACTTGAAACCTCCATTCTGGCCTACACAGAGCATCATTATACTGATAAAGAATCTGAACTGAATGCCTGCGGAAAAGTGATTCAGCATGACATTCATGGCCTGATTGTAAATCACCCACTTGATGTTTACAACCTCATTCATCCTCAGCACTGACCTACCGGTGGAAAATCCTGCTGAAGGGAAGTACTAAGCAAAAAGGAACCATTCCTGATGTCTATTCATTACCTCAACGGACACCGGTTACGCCGGGCTGTGATTGCCGGCTCCCTGAATCTGATCCGGCACAAAGACCACCTGAATAAGATCAATGTGTTCCCGGTTGCTGACGGTGATACCGGCAGCAACATGGCCGCCACCATGCGGGCCATTCTTCAGCGTGCGTATGATTCCTACGAACCGCATCTCTATAAAATGAGTAATGCCGTTGCTGAAAGTGCACTCATGGCAGCCAGAGGAAACTCCGGAGCTATTCTGGCTCAGTTTTTCCAGGGACTTTCAGAGGGATTCACGGGAAAGTCCAAGGCAGATACCCGTGATTTCGCCCTTGCCATTGAAAACGCGGTTCAGATGGCCATGGATGCCATCAGTAAACCCAGGGAAGGGACCATTCTGACCGTCATGAGAAGTTGGTCCGAATCGGTCAGCCGATTAGCAAAAGCAGAGGCTGATTACCGGAAACTGATCAAATCCTCACTGGTTGATCTAAAAAGGGCCCTGGCAGAGACCACAAACCAATTGGAAGTGCTCAAAAAGGCCAATGTTGTGGATTCTGGTGCGTCTGGCTTTGTGAATATAATAGAGGGTGTTTCTGCATTCATTCTGAGCGGCAGCGTCAAGGAAGAAACCATTGCCGAACTGGATGCTTCCGATATGGAGATGGAAGCACATGCCAATGTGGTCTTTGACCCCGAATCAATTCATTTCCAATATTGCACCGAGTTTCTTCTTGAAGGAAAAGACCTTAAAAAGAATGAACTACGGGACCGGATTCTGTCCTATGGCGATTCGATCATTGTTGCAGGAAGCAAGACAAAAATCAGGGTTCATCTCCACACAAATACCCCTCACGACGTATTCCAGATAGCAGAATCCTATGGTACCGTGCTTCAGAAAAAACATGAGGATATGCGGGCTCAGCATGCCGATACCTGGGGCGAGAATGAAAATCCGTTACCTGTCAGCATCGTGGTTGACTCATCCTGTGCTGTCTTTGAGTCCACACGAAAGCAATACAACATCACTGTTACACCTTTACAGGTTTTTCTTGGTGGAAAAGAGTACCTGGATCAGGAAACCATTACAACAGAAGAGTTTTACAACCGCCTCAGGGCAGACCGGAAACTGACACCCAGTACTTCATTACCAAATCCGGGCCGGTTGTTGAAAGACCTCACCCTTGCTTCTCAGAAGAAAGACAAAGTGTTGTGGTTCAGTCTCAGTTCTGCTGTTTCGGGTACCTACCAGGCTGGATTGACCGCTGCCAGACAGGTTGAGTCATCCGGGACCGGTAAGCAGGTGTTCGATTTTGACACACGAACCCTGTCTCTGGCATCCGGCTTCATGCTCGAGGAAGTGGTTGAAAGACTTCGGGCCGGGGTTCCGGTAGAAACGATCGTTAATGAACAGGATGCCATCCGGACGAAATTCGAAATTTATTTTTATCTCGATTCGGTCGAGTACCTGATCAAAGGGGGAAGACTCTCGAAAGTTCGTGGATTTATCGCCAGGCTGCTGGGCATGAAGCCAATCCTTACTTTTAAACCGGATGGTAAAGTTGAAAAGGTGGATGTAGTCAGGTCCCGGCGTTCGGCCATTGGATATTTCCTGAAAAAGTTGAACACATCCCGGAAAATCAAGCGTTTGGGAGTGGTCCATGCCGCCAATATTCAATCTGCCATTGAATTGGAAGCCGCCCTTCGGAAAGTTATGCCAAAAATTGATATCCCTACCGCCGAGGTTTCTCCGGTTCTGGGATCACACGCCGGTCCGTACGCCTTCGGCTTTGCTGTACAATATGAGGATTAAAAAATGACCCAGCTTCTTCCAACCGTATCCATAACCACCAGTTTTGGAAAAATCACCATCCGTCTGCGTGAAGATGTGGCTCCGTTGCATGCAAAAAACTTTATTAAGCTGGCAACTGAAGGTTACTTCAATGGATGCACTTTCCACCGGGTCATTCCCGGGTTTATGATCCAGGGCGGAGACCCGAATTCTAAAAAGGAAGACCGGAGCTCGCATGGAATGGGTGGTCCCGATTACACCATTCCCGCAGAAATATCACTCCCGAATTCAAGGGGATCTGTTGCTGCAGCCCGAAAACCAGACATGGTGAATCCAAAAAGGGAATCCAGCGGATCCCAGTTTTACATCAATGTGGCCGATAACCAGTTTCTTGATGGACAATATACCGTCTTTGGAGAGGTCATCGAGGGAATGGATGTGGCAGATCAGATTGTGAAACAGCAACGAGATCAGCGAGATAATCCGCTTCAGCGCATTCAGATGACAGTGGAAATTCCCACCAAACCGTAAACACTCAGAGTTTCGATGATTACAGCCGGCCTGATTAAGCAATTGGCTGATCAGGCCGGATTCCTCGCCTGCGGAATCACCCACCCCGTTCTCCTAAACAATCACCGTCAGTCCCTTCTCGACTGGATTCAATCGGGTCATCATGCCGGAATGGATTATATGGAACGCCATGCCGACCTCCGTGAGGATATCCGGCTTTTGTTTCCTCCCATTCGGTCCGTGGTGGTTGTACTGTGGAATTACCTCACCGAGACCAGTTCGGATCCCCGGACAAACCTGGGCAAGATCAGCCGGTATGCAAGTGGTCCGGACTACCATTTCACCATGCGTGAGAAACTGGATTGGATGGCCAGCCGACTTAAAGAAACCGATTCCGGACTTGAATACCGGATTGCCATTGATTCTGCTCCTGTTTTCGAAAGGGAATATGCTCGGCTGGCGGGATTGGGCTGGATTGGTAAACATTCTCTGCTGCTTTCAAAACAAGGCTCCTGGTTTAACATCGGCTTGCTTTTACTGAACCGCGACCTTGAAGCAGATCAACCCTACCAAACCAATCATTGCGGCACCTGCAATGCCTGTATGAGTGCTTGCCCGACACAGGCCATCATCAAACCTGGCACCATCGATTCAAATCGCTGCATCTCCTATCAGACCATCGAGAATAAGCAGGAAACACTGCCGGACGGCTTTGATACGAACGGTTGGATCTGGGGGTGTGATATCTGCCAGGAAGTGTGTCCGTGGAATCAGAAGTTTGGCAATCAATTAAAGTCACCTGACCAGCCCGGTGAAGGAATCTGGAAAACAATGGATCTGCAGCATATTGAAAACCTGTCTTCATCCAGATTCCGAAAAACCTTCTCACAAACCCCCATGATCAGACGAGGAAAAAAAGGGTTTCTCAGAAATATCATCCACACCCGTAAGCAATAATCCGGATTGGTTGAGTTTCGGGGAATTACGACCTATTTTTAGAAACAAAACAGGGACAAGGTGTGCTCGAATTTTTACCGAAAAATCAAAGCCGGATCTTAGTGGTTGATGACCACGAATCGGTTTTGTCATTGTTGAAGGACTGTCTCGAAGAAGAAAACTACTTTGTGGAAACCGCTCAGGATGGGGAAGAAGCGCTGGTCAAAATCGGCCAGAAGAATCCCGATCTGGTCATTGTCGATATGATGATGCCACGTATGAATGGCTATGAGCTCTCCAAAGTTCTGAAAAGTAACCGCGATACACGGCTGATTCCGATCATCATGCTCACCGGCCTGTATGATTTTGATGCCAAAATCAAGGCCATCGATATCGGAGTGGATGATTTTCTCGGAAAGCCATTCAACCGGACCGAATTGATTACCAGAGTCAGGTCCCTGCTGAAAACCAAGTATTTCACCGACCAGCTTGAAAATGCAGAAACGGTGATTTTCTCTTTGGCCCGGGCGGTTGAAGCCAGAGATGAATATACAGAAGGACACTGCGACCGGTTAGCATACTACGGCCGGCTGCTTGCAGAACGCATCGGTTTGTCCACCCAGGAAATTGAAATTGTCATCCGTGGTGGTATTCTCCATGACATTGGCAAAATAGCCATCAGCGATTCAATCCTGCTGAAACCAGGGCGTCTTACCATTGAGGAATACGAGGTGATGAAGACTCACCCGGAAGAAGGCGAGAAAATCTGTTCTCCTCTGAAAACGCTTCAACCTGTTCTTGCCTGTATCAGACACCATCAGGAACGTTGGGATGGCTCAGGATACCCGGATAAACTGAAAGGTGAAGAAATTCCCCTGGTGGCAAGGGTCGTTTCAACCGTCGATTTTTACGATGCACTTACCACGGAAAGACCTTACCGGAAAGCACTTGACCGTCGGACCACCTTTGATATTATGCTGAAGGAAACTCAACAGGGAAGCTGGGATCCCCGCCTGATTCAGGAGTTTATCGATATGGTTACCGAAAAAAATCTGGATAATCAGGGCTGATGCCACGACTGATTATCAGACCCGATTTTGACGGTCTGGTTTGCGCGGTCTACCTGAAACACATCTTTCCCATCGAGTCCGTACTGTTCGCAGAACCAAAGGATATTCAGGATGGTTTGTTCCCGGTGCTGCCATCCGACATAATCGCAAACCTTCCTTATCATCCTGCGTGCTCCTGGTGGTTCGATCACCATGCATCCAATGACATTCCAGATGAATTCAGAGGGGTTTTTGAAGTGGCTCCCTCTGCAGCAGGTCTTATCTGGGAAGCCTTTAAATCCACCGTCCCTTCACTGAAACGCTTTAACGATCTGACCCGGGAAACCGATAAAATCGATGGTGCCTTACTGGACAGGGATGACATCCTTTCACCAAAAGACTATGTCCTGGTTTCCTTTACCGTTGTTCCTTCCCGGGAATCTACCGATTATGAGTATTGGAATCTCCTGATCGACTTGCTTGATTCGGGAAAACCTGAAACCTGCCTGCAAAATCAGGAAGTCATGAATCGGATTGCCTTTTTTCTGAACTCACAGGAAAAGTACCGGCAGGCGATTCTTGCTCATTCTTCCATGAAGGACCACCTCCTGATTACTGATTTTCGGAATGTGGATGACAGAGAGTGGATTTCGAACCGCTTTCTGCCTTTTGCCATGTTTGAACCGTGCAATATTCAGCTGCAATTGACCCGTGATCGGCTGAATCCCTCCCTTGTTAAAATCAGCCTTGGAAAAAGTATTCTGAACCGGTCTTCTAAGCTGCATGTGGGACGCCTACTTAAATCATTGGGTGGAGGCGGCCATGAAGGTGCTGGAAGCACCAGGGTCCCAGAAAACGAAGTTGATAAAACCGTGGACCTTCTGGTTAGCCAGATTTTACCCCCATCTTCAATTGACTGATCCGGTGCTTTTCCGGATATTCGCGGAACCCAACTACAGAACTCACAGTTTATTCTTTTGAAAAACCGGAATCGGGCATGAACAAAACCGTAAACATCGACCAGCGCCTCACTTTCAGCGAGAAAATCTACCTGCCTGAAATCATCAAGGGAATGTGGTATACGTTCCGTCAGATGTTTGAACCGGTAGTCACCCTCCGGTATCCTGAAGAAAAATGGATTGCCCCTCCTGTTTTCAGAGGCCGTCCCGTGCTCGTAGAGAAAGAAGATGGTACTGAACGCTGTGTGGCCTGCGGGCTTTGCTCCCGTGCCTGCCCACCTCTGGCCATTTATGTGGAAGCCGATGAAACCAGCCGCAATCAGGAACGGTTTCCAAAGGTCTTCGAAATCGATATGCTCCGCTGCATCTTCTGCGGTTATTGTGAAGAAGTGTGTCCCGAAGAAGCCATTGTCATGAGCAAAGAATATGACATTGTGTTCAATAACCGGGACTCTGCCATTTTCGGCAAGGAGAAACTCATGACACCAGCCTCCGATCTGAAAGATCGTCTCGAGTTTCTCCATCACTATAAGAATCCGGAAGAAAAATCAAAGGTTATTTCACCGACCCCGGTTAACTGATAGCCATCAGTTGTCTCTCCGCAAACCAGTGGTAACAAAACCGTTGCCACTTTCCATGCATTCATCCGACTCCATCCGGCAAGGGTTGAAGATTTCGACGCTTGAAGGTGTTCTTGCAAATTTCCAGTATTTATTGCTGCAGAATGCCTGGCTGATGGGACTTGGTTTCCTGTTCGGACTATCAGAAACAACCGTTTCCATCCTCTCAAGCTTTTCCTTCCTGTTTCAGATTTTTTATTTCGTGAATGTCTGGATTCTGAACAGGGGCATTGACCGTAAAAAATGGGTGATGGTTCTCGCCTTGCTGGCACGGTCACTGTGGCTCATCCCAATCGGGGTTCTGTTGTTTGGAAATCCGGCTTCGATGGGTTGGCTGTTTGTCCTCATTTTCACTTCCTATTTTATTCTGGATAAGCTCCTTGCACATGGCTGGAACAGTTGGATGAGCGATCTGGTTGTCCCGGGTGTAAGAGGTAAGTATTTCGGATTCCGGCAGGGAATTACAGCAATGGTGTCTGCAGCTTACCATGTGCTGATTGGCTGGACTCTCGACCGGTTTACTTCCAATGGCGATTTGTCCGCAGGCTATGCCACTCTGCTTGCCATCAGCGTGCTTTTTGGCCTGATAACGGTTTTTCTGTTTTCCAGGCAAACCCATCGGGAACAACCGGAAACGAGCAGGGAGCCCCTCAATTTAGCCAGTATCAGAATGGTACTGGCCGATCGCCCGTTTATGAAAACGGTTTTTGTGTCTTCGACCGGACTGTTATCCGTCGGGATGGTCATTATGATTATTCCGATTTATATGGTTGAGGAGCAAAAAATTTCCTATTCAACCTTCGCATGGTATCAATCCCTGATTTTGGGTATCGGCATCATTTCCTACCAAATTTTCGGTCGGATATTGGATCGTTTCGGAGTCCATGTGAGCCTTTTATCCTCATTGAGTGGATTGCTGACTTCATCCTTTCTCTGGCTATTCATCAACCAATCAACGCTGTGGCTGTTTTTTCTTGATGCGGTGGTGATCGGCGTTTGTTACAGCGGTTTTCTGCTGACCAATGCTACCATCAGTCTGGGAAAGCCGTCTGAACCTTTCAGGAACATCAGGATTGCAGTTTATGCAACCACATCCGGTCTGGCCTATTTTCTGGGAACCTGGCTCGGGGGCGCTGTCACCGAATCCTGGAGCCCTGACAGGGAATCCAATATTCTGTTGGTTTTTACCATCACCATCCTCATTCGTATTTTTGCAGTTATTGCTTCGGCCGCACATCTTATTCAATTATCCCGCAAACGGAACTCCCTATGAGTCACTCAGTCTTTACAGAACCCGAAATCACCCCGGAACTGGTTAAAAAACACGGTTTAACCGATGAAGAATACCAAAAAATTCTCTCCATTCTGGGAAGAACGCCAAGCTTTACTGAGCTTGGAATTTTTTCGGTCATGTGGTCCGAACACTGCAGTTACAAAAATTCGATTCTGGAGATAAAAAAACTTCCAAGAAGCGGTGGAAGGTTATTGGTTGATGCCGGTGAGGAAAATGCCGGATTGGTTGATATTGGTGATAACCTTGCCGTGGCCTTTAAAATTGAAAGCCACAACCATCCCAGCGCGGTAGAACCGGTCCAGGGAGCAGCAACTGGTGTCGGTGGAATTCACCGTGATATTTTTACCATGGGAGCACGGCCCATCGCATCGCTTAACTCTCTTCGTTTTGGGAATCCGGATCATCCGCGGACCCGCTTTCTTCTCGAAGGGGTGGTTAAGGGAATCAGCATGTACGGTAACTCCTTTGGTGTGCCTACCGTTGCTGGTGAAGTTTATTTTGAAGACTGTTACCAGGGAAATCCGCTTGTAAATGCCATGTCGGTCGGAATTGTCGAGAAAGGGAAAACCGCCAGCGCCATCGCACGCGGTGAAGGAAATCCGGTTCTTATCGTCGGTTCGGCGACCGGTCGGGATGGAATTCATGGCGCCACCTTCGCCTCTGAGGAAATTTCTGAAGAGTCAGACGCGAAACGTCCCAGTGTTCAGGTAGGCGATCCTTTTACCGAGAAATTGCTTCTCGAGGCTACTCTGGAGGCCATAGCTACCGGCAATGTCATCGGAATTCAGGATATGGGGGCTGCCGGGATTTCCTGCTCAACCTCCGAAATGAGCGCAAAGGGCTCGGTTGGCATGAAAATAGATCTGGATAAAGTGCCTGCCAGAGAGTCCCACATGACTGCTTACGAACTGATGCTGAGCGAATCACAGGAACGAATGCTGATCGTTGCTGAAAAGGGCAGGGAAGATTCGATTATTCAGATTTTCGACAAGTGGGACCTCCACGCGGTTATCATTGGCGAGGTAACGAATACCGGTCGCATTGAAATCTACAGGGATGGAACGAAAAAAGCAGATATTCCGGCTCACTCACTCGTGTTGGGAGGCGGAGCTCCGGTTTATGTCCGCGAAAGAAAACGTCCGGAGTGGCTCGATACCATCCAGAAAGCCGACCTCTCTGGTTACAAACTGAACGATTTCAGTAAGGAGGCCCTTCAGTTACTCGAAAGTCCGAATCTGGCATCCAGAAAATGGATATTTGACCAGTATGACTCTATGGTCCGGACAAATACAATGACCGAAATCGGAACCACTGATGCCTCAGTGATCCGGATTAAGGGAACCCGAAAAGCTCTTTCCGTTAAAACTGACTGTAATGGCCGTTATGTCTTTCTCAATCCAAGAAAAGGCGGTCAGATTGCAGTTGCCGAAGCCGCAAGAAATGTGGTTTGCACAGGTGCACGCCCCCTGGCCATAACCAATTGCCTGAACTTCGGTAACCCATATAAACCAGAGGTTTACTATCAGTTCTCAGAGGCCCTGGCTGGTATGGGTGAAGCATGCAGGGTATTTGATACACCGGTAACCGGCGGCAACGTGAGTTTCTATAATGAAAGTCCTGAAGCCGCTGTGTACCCGACACCGACCATCGGCATGTTGGGGCTGATCGAAAATGTCGAGGCCACTCCGCCAATGACTCTTGCATTGAAGAAAGAAGGAAATGTCTTATTCCAGGTTGGAAGGCCACAGGCCTCCATCACCGGAAGCGAGTACCTGAAAGTGGTACATAGAGTTGTGGCGGGTGATGCGCCTCATATCAACCTTCAGGAAGAAAAGAAACTGCATGAGACCTTGCTCGAAGCCATAGCAGCAGGTCTGATTCAATCGGCACATGACGTCTCTGATGGTGGTTTGTTTATGTGTCTTGCCGATATGTTCATTAACCGTCAAACCGGATCACTCGGACTCGAGAGTCAACAAGGTACGATGGAGCCGGCTACCTTTTGGTTCAGCGAGGATCAGGGCAGGGTGGTGATTGAGGTAACTCCTGCTCAGGCAGATTCAGTCCGAAGCTTTTTTATCGAGCACAATGTGCCTTGTATGGAAATCGGAAAAGTGACCGGGAATGGTATGTGGCGTGCAGGAGAAACTGAATTCAGTTGGGAAGAAATTGCGGATCCATACTACAATAGAATCCGCAATTTGTATAACCGGTGAATTACTTTACATAATCAGGAAAAATATCCTGGTTTCAGAAATGGAACCCGTTTACCTGCTTTTGCATCAATCATCAGCTTATCAACGGTTTCGCGTTCAAGCATGGTCTTGATGCTTTCCCTGATCGGATACCACTCATCATGGAAAGGACATGGGTGTTCACGATCGCATTTTGGGAAGCCAGCCACACAGTGATTTATCAATTCAGTCCCATCGATGGCTTCCACAATCATCAGGGCGGTAATCTGATTGGGAGAATCTATCAGAGAGAAGCCACCATTGGGTCCCTTCTGACTGTCCAGCAATCCAGCCTTCGCCAACTTCTGGAGGATCTTGCCCAGAAAGTGTTTTGGAATATTTACTTTTTCAGCAATATCCTTTAATAATACCATCTGCCGGGGAGGCTGCATGGCAATATACATAACCGCCTGAAGTGCATACTCACAGGACCGGGAAAAAACAACCGACATAATCAGTTCCTATCATTTGTTTGGTGGACTTAAATAATAAAAAATACAATAAAATCCAAAAATACGATTTTACATTGGTCCGCTGAATACCATATAATATATATTATGTAAAGTATGAATAAGCCGGAAAATCCGGCATTATTACTTGACGTATTTCCCGACTGCTTTACCAAGGTCCTCTTCTGAGAATGGTTTTGTCAGGTAATCATTGGCTCCTTGTTTCATTCCCCAGAATTTATCACTGTCCTGATCCTTGCTGGTAAGCATGATGATCGGCGTTTTCTCAAATCCAGGCGTCTTTCGAAGATCACGAAGCAATTCAAATCCGTTTCGGTTGGGCATGACCACATCCAGAACGATGCAATCCGGCTTTTCTTTCAGAGCCACGGCCTCTCCTTCAATACCGTCCCCTGCTTCCACGGTCTGATGTCCCAGTCCCTGCAGATAGGAGACTATTACTTTACGGTTTGTTATGCTATCTTCGACCACAAGAATTTTAGCCATGTATTCTCCGGTTAATCTGTATTTGATCTGAGTGATTCTGACAATGTTAGTAAACCAATGACACTTATTCAAGGACTCGTTGTCCGGTCGGTCGGCAGCCAATATTCGATCCGTACCAATGAAGGCATTCTACATGCCCAGTTACGTGGAAAATTACGTCTGCTGGAAAGCTCCAGCACCAACCCTGTGGTGGTTGGCGATTGGGTTGACCTCGATAATGATGAGGTACTTACCATCTCGGCGGTCCATGACCGCAAGAATAAATTCAGCAGAAAGGCGATTGGAAATGAAAACCAGGAACAACTCCTGGCTGCAAATATTGATCAGTTAGTCATTGTCAGTTCAGTTAAGAGTCCGACCATACGCTACCAGTTTATTGATCGCTGTATGGTCAGTGCTGAAGCATTCCGCATCCCGGTTCATCTGATTTTCACCAAAACAGATCTGGTTAAGAACCTGCAGGACCTTCAAGATGAAATTGAGGACAGCTACCTTCAGTCTGCCGATTCCATTCATCTGGTAAACCTTGTGTCCTCTCCCCTGCCAATTTCCATTAAAAACCTTTTTGAAGGAAGAATGAGCCTGCTGACGGGATTGAGTGGCGTGGGAAAATCGACGCTCATCAAACAACTGATCCCGGAAAGCAAAGTAAAAATTGGTATTACCTCGGTTAAATGGGATCAGGGCAAGCATACCACCAGTTTTGCTGAACTTCATGAAGTGGCCCCAGGAACCGATATTATTGATACGCCTGGATTGCGTGAATTTGCCCTGCACGATGTTGAAGCCTGGGAACTCAGCCATTTCTTCAGAGAAATGGTTCCTTATCTCGATGGTTGTAAATATTCCAAATGCAGCCATACCCATGAACCGGTATGTGCTGTCAAAGCAGCCGTTGAAAATGGTGAGATTTCGGTGAGACGATATGAAAGTTATCTTCTGATTTATGAAGATCTGCTGTCAAAAGAGGATTGACTGATCAGGCCAGTGTAAAGTACTCTTTGGATTCCACAAAGACGGAGCGGATCATACCGATCAGTATCAACCGACCCAGGCGCCGTGAGGTTTCTTCCTCTGACAATCCACTCAGAAGAACAAACTTATCAAACCGGATAGTCCCGTACTGCCGCAGATAATCAAACAAGAGCCTTTCTGCATCTCCATAATCAATGCTGACACCTGGTGATTTACTCTGACGCATCACTGAAATCTGTACCGGACTGGCTTCAATGGTCTTACTTCCAAGTCTGATAAACGCAGGCCCCGGACCAGTGGACCGATCCAGAAGATAGTGGGGTTTATTGGTGCTCTCAGGGACATTGATCAGTATGATATACTTACCATCCAGTTTCAGGGATGATATGGTACAATTCACCGCAGGGAAACAGTCCTGAGCAGCCATTTTCCTGATTGTGTCAGCCGGGTATTTTTCATCATCCACCCCATAGATCCGACCATTGTCATCTACTCCGACAATGAGCATTCCACCAATGGTGTTTGCAAACGCAATGATGCTTTTTGCGATTTTGCGGGTATGGTTTATTTTTCGCTTGAATTCAAGACTGACCCCCTCTCCCTGCTGTATCAACCGGGAGAGAGTGGCTTCGGACAGGTTCATGAAAGGAAAGGATTCAGAGGCTTTCTTTAAAGCGGACGGAATTCATAATCACATTGATCAGATCCGCTTCTTTTTCGGTCAGACTGCCATTCGGATATTCCACAAAAGTTGAAATGATCCGTTCATTTTTCTGAATGAAAAGAGTGGCAACCTCTTTGTCTCTGAAATGGTACTTGGCAAGGTAGGATTGATCTCCGCCGAGAGATTGAAGCCGTTGGGCCGGAATTTTAGTATAGTTCCCTAAAAGCTGATTCTTTCCGTAAGAGGAGGCTTCATAAATGTTGGCCCAGAATTGGAGGGAATCCACACTGGCGGTCAGTTGATTGATTGTCAGGATAATTTTATCGTTGGGGCTGCGGTATGAAATGACAGTGCCCTTAAACTTTTCAGAACCCAACCAGCTATCCGGAACCTGGAACTGGCACACCATGGTATCCTTCTGCACGGTCTTGAACACCTCATCATACTCGTTCAGGGATTGTTCAAGAAGAGCCTTTACCGGATTGACTCTCGGATCGGTGGTAAGGGCAGGCTTTGAATCAAAAGTCCAGGGCGCACCTGGTTCAATCAATTTCCGGGTTGCCACAGTTGAGTTCATGCCAGCGGAAGCGGTCAGATTTTTGAGATCGGCAATAAAAAGGGTCAATCGGATCTGTCGTTCTCTGAGATAATCCGTTTCCCGCTGGGCAGAATCGAGTGCGGGGATGGCCAATTCCGAACTGCGCAGCAGAGAATCTGCTTCAAGAACCATACCACGCGCCAACTGAAGTTTTTCCTGGTTACTCAATGACTGTGTTGTGGTGTCCTCTCCCTGAATAATCCTAAGTGCAAGAATCAACTTGTTGTCGGTATCATCCTGTAATTTTGAAACAGGTGAGTGGGCATCGGATGATCTTACCAGATACAATTTTGAAACAGACTGAAACTGTTGGATTTCTGTCTTATTCGCCTTTGTGTAATCGTCATCACGGGGCAATAACTCGATGCGGAGCCTCAGTACAGAAAGTACAGAGTCTGCTTCTTTAATTAAGGTTCTGAGATCTTTTTGCGGGATGGGTTCACCAGTTGCGGTGGTGTCTACCGGAATAGGAACCCCCGACAGCATGCGGTCTATGAGACCCAGTTTTTCTTTGGCGATTCTGAGACCATTGTTGATTTGTGGACGAAGTGTGTCTACTTCGGTAGGAACAACTGTAGTGGTTATCGGCGACTCGGTCTCTTGTGCAGAGAGCGTAATCGTGGAAATCAGAAGAATAAAAACGGATAAAACAAACAATCTGAACATTCAGTTGCCCTTTAAAAAAGGTGTCAGGGGATTAAGAGATTGTAATTATTAAATTTACAACCTTCTGAGGCTTAAATCAATTTCCCCAATCCTCATCCTTGGCAGACCGGGTCATGAGGGCCTTGACCACTTCCCTGGGAGATTGGTTTTCGAACAGGATCTGGTAAACTGCTTCGGTTATCGGCATTTCAATTCCCAGTTTTTTAGCAAGACCATAGGCTGACCGGGTTGTATTCACTCCTTCAGCCACCATGATCATACTATCCAAAACCTCCTTCAGTGTCTTCCCTTTTCCTATCTGCTCTCCAACATGCCTGTTTCTGGAATGTCGGGACATACAGGTAACGATCAGATCACCAATTCCGGTCAGACCTGCGAACGTTTCTTTTTGTGCCCCAAGCGCAATACCAAGTCGTGTTATTTCATGCATGCCCCTGGTCATCAGGGCTGCTTTGGCATTATCACCAAATCCGATACCATCCGAGATTCCGGCCGCAATGGCCATCACATTCTTAACCGATCCTCCGATTTCGACGCCTAGAAGATCAGAATTTGAATATACTCTGAACCGTGGTGTGGTAAAATAATCCCGGATCTTTCTGGATGTTTCAAGATCACGGCTTGCGGCAACAATGGTGGTAGGAAGTCCCCTGCTTACTTCTTCTGCATGTGAAGGTCCGTAAAGTGCTGAGATTCTGGAGTCGGGTATTTCGGGGAGAACTGAACGGATTACCTGCGACATGGTCAGAAAGGTGTCCATCTCAATTCCTTTGGCCACATTACACAGTATCACCCGATCAGACAATTTTCCTTTGAGTTGTGAACTCAGGCTTCTGATGGTATGGGACGGTGTGGCCAGAACAATCATCTCTGCATCCTGAACTGCACTTTCAAGGGATGTGGCAATTTCCAATTGCGCAGGAAAGGTTACGTCTGAACCGAGGTAACGCTCATTTTTACGAGTGGTCCTCAGTTCTTCTGCCCATTCTGTGTTTCGTTCCCACAGCTGAACTTCATATCCCTTTTCCGCCAGCAGAATGGCCAGACTGGTTCCCCAGGAACCAGCACCCAATACAGTAAGCTTTGCCCGGTTGGTTGAATCAGTCACTGGCTTCCCCCCTTCAGGTTTGAAATCCGGTTCTCGGTGCCTTTAATCAGTCTGCTGATATTGGAGCGATGAGTGAAAATGATTAATGCTGCCAGAAGAACGGTTATTGAAATCAGGATAGGATCAACCGATTCAGCGAGGAAAAATCGCTGAAATAATAAAGTGGATGGTATGGAAATGGCAGCAATCATTGAACCAAGACTGACATACCGGGTCAAAAGGAAAACAGTAAAGAAGACAATCAGGCCAACTGTTGCTGCCAGAGGAATCAGTCCGAACAGAAATCCTGCGGCCGTTCCAACCCCTTTACCTCCTTTGAATCCTGCAAATACGGTCCAGATATGGCCTATAATGGCAAAGGTTCCTGCTACGATTTTCAGAATGGTGTCACTGAGTTCGGGTGTTCCCCCTCCAAGAGAAATCTGAGAAAGAAATACTGTGGCAACCAGTCCCTTTAGCATATCAACGAGCATGACAAACACGCCCAGTTTCCAGCCAAGCACCCGGAATACGTTGGTGCCCCCGGCATTTCCACTGCCGTGTTGCCGGATATCTATTCCTCTGGACCACTTTCCTACAAGGATAGCGGTGGGAAATGACCCCAGCAGGTAAGCCAGAATTGCGATAATTGCCAATGTTGCCATGGTGGTTCTCTCTTGTCTGGTTTATTTTTTTGTAATCTGGCCAATCCGCAATACTTTTTCTCCCACGCTTTCAAGATGGGATTGAACGCGACCGGCATTTTGCGGATCAACAATCAGCACAAGACCGATTCCAAGGTTCATGGTACGGCGCATGTCCTCCTCCGGTACCGATCCCAACTCCTGAATCACTTTAAACAGAACAGGACGCTCCCAGGAATTCCAATTCACATCCAGATCCAGTGTATCCGGAATCACCCGGCGTGTATTGGCAATCAGCCCGCCACCAGTGATATGACTCATTCCATTGATCAGTTTTTGTTCGACAAGCGGGAAAACGGAATGGAAGTAGCTACGGTGAACAGCCAGTAGTGCCTCGCCGTATGAAGTGCCCAACTCGGGAGCATAATCGGTAAATTCATGTTTTTTCAAAACCACCCGACGGGCCAGGCTGTACCCATTGGTATGCAATCCGGTTGATGGGATTGCAAGCATGACATCCCCTTCTTTGACCCGCTCCCTTTTCAGAAGAAGCTGCTTTTCAGCAAGACCCACGATGGTGCCGGCGAGATCGTAATCTTCACCGTCATAAATGCCTGGCATTTCGGCGGTTTCTCCGCCGATCAGTGCACACCCATTTTCCTTACAGGCGGTGGCCATGCCTGCAATAACCGATTCGGCTGTCTGCGGAACCAGTTTTCCTGTGGAAAAATAGTCAAGAAAAAAGAGTGGCTTTGCACCACAAACCAAAATATCATTGACACAATGGTTAACCAGATCCTGTCCAATGGTGGAGTGAATCCCCATGGCCTGAGCCACTTTTAATTTAGTGCCCACACCATCGACCGAAGATACAAGAACAGGTTCATGATACCCCTGAAAACGGGCATCAAACAAGGCCCCGAAACTTCCAAGATCACTCAGGACTGATGGAGTGAAAGTTTTCTTTACATGCGGTTTGATCCGCTCTACTGTTTCTTCGCCGGCATCAATATCCACACCGGCCATTTTATAGGTTATCGGTTCACCAGTTTGTTTAGTCACGTTGCATCGCCAGAATTATTTCATGCTGTTTAGCGGTGATATAACCAAGTTCAATCATGATATCACCAAGGAATCCTTTTACCTTCTTTTGAAAGGCCAATGCCCTTTCAATGTCGGATTCAGTTGCAAATCCGTTCAGGACTGCCAACTCACCAATACGCTTGCCCTGATTATCGGGAAGTTTATGTAAATGATTCAGATCATATTGCTGTTCAAGAGTAATGATACCCATATCAACCAGTACTTTGCCAAGCAGAGTGTCACTGGTTTTCTGGTACTCAAGCGCCGTTCTGATCTGTTCTTCGGTTGCAAAACCTTCTTCCAACACCAACTCACCATACTTTTTCATCAGTCACTCCTTACTTCACAACAAGATTAAGCAATTTGTTTGCAACGAAAACCGACTTGATCAGCTGGGTACCGGTCAGAAATCTTGCGATTGTTTCATCAGCCTCAGCGATGAGCCGGACCTGGTTTTCATCAGCGTCCCGATTCACCTCTACCCGACCACGCAATTTCCCATTGATCTGAACGACAATCGTAACAGTGTCCGTTTTGGTGGCTTCAGGGTGAAAAGATGGCCACGAACGATCAAAAACGGACCCATCCAATCCAATCTGATTTAACAACTCTTCAGCCAGATGTGGCGCAATGGGAGAGAAAATTTCAAGATACCTGACCACACAATGCTTCAGCAACCCGGGATACCGATCCTTCTCTTCCCACTTATAAAACTCATTCATCAGCTCCATGAGGGAGGCAACAGCAGTATTGAATTTGAATTCGGACAAATCAATACCAACCTTCTCAATGATCTGATGGGTGCGCTGGTATATGAATTTGCCGGAACCCGTCAGGGATTCCAGATTAAACTGACTGATCAATGGAGCAGAAACCAGCTGATCCTGATGATCCATTACGAAATTGTAAATGCGATTCAGAAAACGGTTGGCTCCGGCAACCCCTTCGTTGGTCCATTCAAAATCCCGCTCGGGAGGGGCTGCGAAAAGGATCATGACACGACCTGTGTCGGCACCCCACTCACGAACAAAATCACCAACAGGAACCACATTTCCCTTGGATTTTGACATTTTTTCAACTTTACCAGTTTTCGTTGAAAACATGGTAACCATTCCCTGGGTGAACAGATTAGCAAAGGGTTCTGAAAAATTGACCAATCCGGCTTTTTTCAGTGCTTTGGTAAAAAACCGGGAATACAGCAAATGAAGTACTGCATGTTCTGCACCCCCGATATACTGATCCACGGGTAACCAGGTATTCACTTTCGTAGAGTCAAAAACCTGTTTGTCATTTAGATTATCGGCGTATCTCAGATAATACCATGAACTGCACATAAAGGTATCCATGGTATCGGGATCCCGTTTGGCCGGACCCTGGCAGGAGGGACATTTTGTGTGAATCCAGCTGTCTGCAGTTTCAAGGGGAGTTTTTCCCTGGGGCTTTAACTGTACCAACGATTCATCCGGTAACCGGACCGGCAGGGTGGGATCTTTCACCACCCCACAAGACGGACAATGAATCATTGGGATAGGGGCGCCCCAATATCGCTGCCTGGAAATCAACCAATCCCGTAAACGGTAATTGATGGTTTCCCGTCCAAGCCCTTTTTCTGTTACCACTTTGGAAATAACCGCTTTAAAGGAATCAGAATCCATTCCTGAATATGACCCTGAGTTGATGACCATTCCAGGCTCGGTGTATGCAGCTTCAAGCGGTTTGGAAGCTGTTTGTCCTTTTTCGCTGATTACTTCAATTATTGGAAGATGATACTTTTTGGCAAACTCAAAATCCCGGTCATCATGAGCCGGAACTCCCATTACAATCCCTGTTCCATACGAGGCCAGCACATAATCGCCGATCCACAATGGAACAGACTCACCAGTTAAAGGGTGAATTACATCCACACCGGAATATATTCCCGATTTTTCCCCGGTTGATGTTCTTTCAATTTCTGACTTGGTCTTGGTAATCCTTTGATAGGATTCGATTTGTTCTCTGCGCTCTGCCGGAACCGTTTCCTTGATTTTTTCAACCAAAGGATGTTCAGGGGAGATGGTAACGAAGGTAACTCCATAAATGGTATCGGGCCGGGTAGTAAATACCACCAATGAAGCTTCCGGATTGCTCAGTTTAAAGGAAATTTCGAGACCTTTCGATTTCCCAATCCAGTCAAACTGCTGTTTTTTAACGTGTTCGGGCCAATGGGTCAGAAGTTGCAAATCATCAATCAACTCATCTGCAAAGGCAGTGATTTTCAGGAACCACTGTTCCAGATCCTTTTTGGTGACCGGGGTTCCGTGCCTGTAACAAACACCCTGCTCTACCTGTTCATTTGCTAAAACCGTCTGGCAGTCATTACACCAGTTAACAAGCGCTTTTTTCCGGTATGCCAAACCCATGTCAAAAAACAATTGGAAAAGTGCCTGTGTCCACCGGTAGTAATCTTCACGGCACGTCACCACTTCCCTGTCCCAATCATAACTTAAACCTAAAAGGGACATGGTTTTTTTATAGGTTTCTATATTCCGGTAGGTCCAACCAGCCGGACTTTCGCCTCGTTCGATGGCTGCGTTTTCTGCGGGAAGACCAAAAGCATCAAACCCCATCGGATGCAAAATATCGTATCCATGTAGCTTTTTGTACCGCGCAACCACATCGCCAATCACGTAATTTTTAAGATGCCCGACATGAAGATCCCCACTGGGATAAGGGAACATTTCAAGCACATAATATTTTTTACCGGGGGCTGAGGATGTTTTAAAAAAACCCTTTGTTTCCCAAATGTTCTGCCATTTGGGTTCAATCTCACGAAAATTATACTTAGTCATACTATACTTATGGATTCAATCTTCCCATCATCCGGGGGAACGGAATGGTTTCTCTGACATGGTGCAAGCCGCAGATCCAGGAAACCGTTCGTTCAACTCCCATTCCAAAACCAGCATGAGGCACTGACCCATACCTCCTCAGATCAAGATACCAGTCATAGGCGGCCTCAGGAAGACCATGGTGTCTGATTTTTTCCAATAACAGATCCAGGTTGTCTTCGCGCTGGGCTCCTCCGATAATTTCTCCATATCCCTCCGAGGCCAGCATATCCACACCCTTTGCCTTTGTAGGATCATTCTCATCCTGTTTCATATAAAAGGCTTTTACTTCTTTGGGCCATGTGTGTACCATTACCGGTTTATCAAAATTTTCACCGATGGCCGTTTCATCAGGAGCACCAAAATCATTCCCATACTCAAACTCCAATCCCTTGGAATGGATTATCCGTACGGCTTCATCATAGGATATCCGGGGGAATGGTCTGCGGATCGCCTCCAGCTTAGAGAGGTCACGTTCAAGTATGGCAAGTTCAGGAAGGCGGTTCTTCAAGACCTGCTGAACAATGTATTCAACAAATTCTTCCATCAGGTCCATATTCATATTCAGATCATAGTAGGCCATTTCGGGCTCCACCATCCAGAATTCGGTCAGGTGCCGACGTGTTTTTGACTTCTCGGCCCTGAAGGTCGGACCAAAAACATACACCTTACCGAAAGCCATGGCCCCTGCTTCCCCGTAAAGCTGCCCTGATTGTGTCAGGTAGGCAAATCCCTCATCAAAATAGGGGGTCTCGAATAAGGTGGTCGTCCCCTCCACTGAGTTCGGTGTAAAAATGGGAGCATCAAAAAGGGTGAAACCCCGATCATCAAAAAAGGTCCTGATGGAACGGATAATTTCATGACGGATTCTGAGAATCGCCCATTGACGCTGAGACCGGACCCACAAATGCCGTCTGTCAGCAAGAAACTCAACGCCATGTTCCTTTGGTGTGATCGGGTATTCGTGTGCAAGTTGATGAATACGGACTGATTGAACATCCAGTTCAAAACCGCCCGGTGATCGGGGCTCTGCCTTCACCACACCTGTAACAGAAACGCTGCTCTCCTGTGTAAGTGACTTTGCCTGTTCAAACTCACCCTCAGTGACGTTCTTAATAAAAACCACACACTGACATAACCCTGAACCATCCCGGAGGATGAGAAAAACAAGTTTACCGCTGTGTCTGCTGTTATAAAGCCAGCCATTCAACGTGACGGTCTGGCCAACATGATTTTTCAGTTGATCGATGGTTGTATTCATAAGAAAAATTTTGACCCTGAAAATACGGAATGCCCTAAGTACATACAATCAGACAAATAAAAAAGGGGTTGCTTGTGGCAACCCCTTTTCATATTACTTTATCGTCAGGTGCTTATTTCAGCATCATCATCTTACGGACTTTTACAAATCCATCAGTAATGACCCGGACGAAGTACTGACCGGAGGCAACCTGAACACCCGATCCGTTTTTGCCATCCCAACGGATATCATGGAATCCTGGTTTCAAGACATCATTCACAAGCGTCTTGACTTCCTGACCCATCACGTTGTAAACAATGATGGTAACTTTTTGTTCGCGTGGAACATCAAGAGGAATGGTGGTTGTCGGGTTGAACGGATTCGGATAATTGTAACCAAGTTCAAAGTCCTTGGGTGCTTCGTAGGCAATGCTCTCAAGGTCAAACGAGTATTCAGATCCATCATAGTCAATGCTAACCAGACGGTACTTGTAGGTCAGACCAACGGTTACCATTTTATCTGTGTACTTATAGATGGATTTGGATGAACTGGTTCCTTTACCTTCTACCGTGGTAACAGAAGCATACTCTTCTTCAACACCAGGCATAGAGATAGAGCGCTCAATTCTCCACATGGCATTGTTGGTTTCAGATTCTGTTTCCCAAAGAATTTCAACTCCACCGCGTTTGGTTACCAGTTCAGTTTTACCAAGTTCAACAGGCAAAGAGGACTCAGTGTCAGCGTTGGAAAGGAACCAGATACCGTTAAGTGAAGCAGGTGTCGGGCGTCCGGAAACACCATCGAAGGCCAATTCCGCATAACGATCTGCAGGATCTGCATCGAAAGCCGTATTTCCGTAAGGACCGTAGTAGGTGTAAGGAGAACCACTACCGGTTGCACGCCAGAAATTGAGCGTAGCATCAACGGTCTGGCCATTCTGATCATGAACACCATAGTGCTGGCGAACAGTCAGCGTGGTTGCAGTACCTGTTGCATTCACGATGTAATGTCTGATCATGGTCTGATTCTTAATCGGATCATGGAAATCATCCACCAGTTGAACGGTTGCACTGGTAACAGACCCACGGTCAACAAAATTCAGAATAAGATCATTTCCGAATGTATACGAACCGTTGGCTCCAATCGCCTGGGTTTCAGTAAATGTCCACCGGATGCGTCCGCGACCAAGACTTCCTGCGACATCATTTTCGAAACGTGCACCACCCATTGTTCCCTTGTAATTATTAAATACAAAGGCTCCGCTTCCACTGGTCGTCTGTGCATTGTAAGTCGGGCCAGTCTGGAAGGTTGTTCCGGTAAGGGTAACGGACTGATTGCTGTTCAGAGTCACGTAAGCAGTACCAGTACCATTCTGGAAGGTGGTCGTTGCAAAGTTATAGGCAGGATCAATGGTTGAACCTGTATTGAAGATCAGACCGTTACCGCCTGTCTGGTCAACTGTGGCAAACTGGAATCTACCAGTTGAACCGTTGTTGAAATTAACAGTGTAGTTTCCGGTTGTGCGCCGTGAAATCGTAGCACGATTCGAAGCACTTGATCCGACCAATTGGAAGGTACCATTAACGTTATTGGTTGTTCCGCCATAAAGATTCAGGAAGGAGCCTCCATCCACGTTCATGGTAGCACCCGAAGCGATGGTGAAGTTATCTGCAGCTGCATCACCAAAGTTGATGGTCTTTCCGTTTGCAAACAGCGTTCCGCTGGTCACAACCAGATTCCCATTCACGTTGATGTTTGACAGAAGGGTAACCTGACCCCCGCTTGATTTCGATATGTCAACATTATTGAATGTATTCGTAGAGGTGTTGGCATTCAGGTTAACCGTTCCTGAGCTTACAAAGTAAACAGTTCCGGTTCCTGCGTTGAAAGTACCTCCGGTGTTGGCCCAGTTACCATTTACATAGATATCCTGAGCGTTC